>JAUNGK010000025.1 GCA_030524555.1 Bacillota bacterium
ATGCCATCTTCGCCCCAAATGGGAATGCAGGCAGATGCACAAATGGGAATGCCGATGATGGGAGGTATGCCGGGTGCAGCGATGGGAATGCCATCTTCGCCCCAAATGGGAATGCAGGGCGGATACCCGATGGGAATGCCGATGATGGGAGGTATGCCGGGTGGCCAGCAAATGAATATGCAGAACATGAATATTCAACCGGCACAGTTCCAGAGCTTCCAGGGAAATGTGGGGGCTATGGCAGGACAGGAAAATATCGGACTGATCAGGGATGTGCCCCTGGAGGTAACGGTAGAGCTTGGCAGAACCAAAAAATCTATTGCAGAAATACTGGACTTCGCACCGGGAACAATTATTGAATTGGATAAGATAGCCGGTGAACCTATAGATGTATTGGTAAACGGTAAATTTGTTGCAAAGGGCGAGGTCGTTGTAATCGAAGAAAGCTTCGGTGTACGTGTGACTGAAATAGTAAAATAATAGTTAGGAGAAAAAGATATGGCAAAAAATATTTTAATTGTTGATGACGCTGCCTTCATGCGTATGATGATTAAGGATATCCTTAGCAAGAATGGCTACAATGTAGTAGGTGAGGCTGAAAACGGCGCAAAAGCTTTTGAAAAATACAATGAGTTGAAGCCGGATCTTGTACTTATGGATATTACTATGCCGGAGGTAGACGGCATTGCAGCTCTTAAGAAGATTAAGGGGGCTGATCCTGGTGCGCAGATTATTATGTGTTCTGCAATGGGACAGCAGGCAATGGTTATTGAGTCAATCCAGGCCGGTGCAAAGGATTTTATCGTAAAGCCTTTCCAGCCTGACCGTGTGCTGGAGGCAGTTAAGAAGGTTGTGGGTTAGTATGCTCCTTACCATTACTACAAGGGCGGACAGTTATATTCAGTTTATTACTGTGCTTATCCTTTTTGTTTTAATTCTTGCGGTAACTTATCTGGTTACCAGATGGATTGCCAAGACACAAAAAAACAGGGTAGGCACAGGAAATCTTGAAATTATCGAAACCTGCAGGATTTCACCTAATAAGTATGTACAGATCCTTCGTGCCGGAGAAAAGTATCTTGTTATTGCGGTAGGAAAGGATGAGATACATATGCTTACGGAGCTGTCAGCGCAGGAGCTCGTAATCAAAGAAAGCGCTGAGGGGCAGTCTGTGGATTTTGCCAGGGTTTTGGAGAGAGTAAAGAAACTGAAGGAAAAAGAGAAAGACTAAGGGATGAGATACTATGAAGGAAAAACTTCCCGCAAAAAGGATTATGAAGCTGATATGCCTGCTGATGACGGTAGGCATATTGTGTATTATTCCCCAGTTAAATGCTCACGCAACCATTGACGGGGGGCTGACAGGGGAGACGGATACACGAACCAACATAGAAGAGCCGGGAAGCGCCGAAAGCGGTGAGGATCTGTTGGATTTAAATATTGCCAACAGCTTGACCATCACGCAAAGCGGAGATAATGGGCAGATCAACGGAACCTTAAGAATTTTGATTACGTTGACCCTGATCGCACTTGCACCAACATTGTTGATCATGCTCACTTCCTTTACCAGAATTATTATTGTGCTCCACTTTACAAGGGCTGCTTTGAATACCCAAACTGCACCGCCTAATCAGGTGCTGATTGGGTTAGCTTTGTTTTTGACCTTTTTCATAATGAAGCCGACTCTTACTCAGGTTTATGATGAGGCAGTGGTGCCCTTTGAGGAGGGAACAATTACCCAGGATGAATTTTTTGAAAAGGGTATGCAGCCATTGCGGCAGTTTATGTATGGACAAACCCAGACGAAGGATGTAAGGCTGTTTTTGGATATCAGCGGTGATGAGTGGGAAAGCGGATCCTTAGATGATATTCCTCTTTCCGTATTGGTTCCGGCTTTTATCATCGGTGAGCTTAGACAGGCTTTTATCATAGGTTTTATTATCTATATTCCTTTTATTGTGATAGATATGGTTGTGGCATCTACTCTGATGAGTATGGGTATGATGATGCTGCCGCCTACTACGATTTCCATGCCGTTTAAGATATTACTGTTTGTGCTGGCAGACGGATGGAACTTGATTATAGCAAATCTGGTGGAGACATTCTACCGGTAGCGGATAGAAAGGAAGGAAGAGAATGACAGTAGATGAGGTTACAGCCATTGCAAGCACAGCGCTTTACTTGGTAATCAAGGTGTCGGCACCGGTTCTTTTGATATCATTGGTTGTGGGTCTTTTAATCAGTATATTTCAGACAGTTACCTCTATTCAGGAGCAGACCCTTACCTTTGTACCTAAAATTGTTGCGGTATTTCTTTCGCTTATTCTGCTGGGAAACTGGATGCTTACTGAAATGTCAGGATTTATGACGCAGCTTTGGTCGGATTTTAGCCGTTACGTAAGGTAGCATTTTATGCTGGATTATACATTTACTTACACAGATTTAGAATATTTTTTATTGATACTGGTCAGGGTAACCTGCTTTGTCTATGTGGCGCCTTTTTTCAGCATGAGTAATACGCCCCGTAGGATCAGAGTGGGCTTAAGTATTTTTGTTGCGATCTTATTGTATCAGGTAGTTCCTCATGAAGCATTGGAATACAGAACGCTTCTGGGTTATTTTATTATTGTAATGAAGGAAGCGGTAACAGGGCTTTTGATTGGATTTGGGGCAAACCTGTGCAGTACCGTTGTGTCTTTTGCGGGGCATATCGCAGATATGGAGATGGGCCTTTCCATGGCCAGTATGTTTGACCCGGCCACAAAGGAAACATCTACAATTTCCGGTATCTATTACAATTACATGGTGTTGCTGATGCTGCTTATATCAGGCATGCACAGATATCTTTTAAAGGCGTTGGCAGAGACCTATACGTTGATACCGGTAAACGGTGCGATTTTCAGAGCTGATGAGCTTATGGCATCCATGGCAGAGTTTATGAGTAATTATATTACCATTGGATTTCGAATTTGCCTGCCTATTTTTGCGGTGATGATCGTATTAAATGCAGTGCTTGGAATTTTGGCCAAGGTATCACCTCAGCTTAATATGTTTGCGGTAGGTATTCAGATGAAGGTCCTGGTGGGGATTTGCATTTTGTTTTTGTCAACAGCAATGCTGCCGGATGCAGCCGGCTTCATTTATGATCAGATGAAACATATGGTAGTCTCCTTTGTTGAGACTATGATGTAGGAGAAGAAATTTTTGTGGAGAATACAGAAGTTCTGTTAAAATATAATCTTCAGTTTTTTGCAAAGGACGGGCCGGGCGGTGAAAAAACAGAGGAGCCTACCACTAAGAAGCTTGATGATGCAAGAAAAGAAGGACAGGTTGCTAAAAGTAAGGAAATTGCTAATGCATTTGGCCTTTTGTCTCTTTTTCTGGTGCTTAAGCTGTATTTAGGCCCTATGGGAATTCACTTTATAGAGATGTTTTCGGCATCCTATACACAGATTCCTGCTATCGCCAAAATGTATAACGGTGATCTTCCTATAGCCTCTCTTCAGGTACTGATCAGAAGCATGATGGTACAGATTGTAGTGATACTTGCGCCGGTTCTGCTTGTGGGTGTGGCTGTAGCTTTCATATGTGATGTGGTGCAGGTGAAATGGAAGCCTACCACCAAGCCGCTCAGTCCCAAGTTCAACAAGCTTAATCCCATTAAGGGCTTTGGAAGGATTTTATCTCCCAATTCGCTGGTGGAGTTGATCAAAGCGGTTTTAAAGATCATTTTGATCGGATATGTGGCTTATTCTTATCTGAAGGACAGGGCAGGCCAGATTTTTATTCTTTATAATATTTCTTTGAAACAGGCAATCGGATTAATCGGCGAAATTGTGACAGATTTGGGAATCAGAATTGCTGCGGTGTATATGGTCATTGCCTTTTTGGACTTTGCATATCAGAAGTGGAAGTTCAAAGAGGATATGAAGATGACCAAGCAGGAAGTGAAGGATGAATACAAAAACCAGGAAGGTGATCCTCAGGTCAAAAGTAAGCAAAAGCAGCGTATGAGGGAAGCTTCCATGCGGAGAATGATGCAGCAGCTTCCGGAAGCGGATGTGGTTATCACAAACCCTACTCATTATGCAGTTGCCATCAAGTATGATCCGGATAAATATGAGGCTCCCTATGTGATTGCCAAGGGAGAGAATTACCTTGCGCAGCGTATCAAGGATGTTGCACGGGAAAATGATATTGAAATAGTGGAAAATAAGCCGTTGGCACGAATGCTCTATGCCAATGTGGATATAGGAGGACTGGTTCCTCCGGAATTGTATCAGGCGGTAGCCGAGGTTCTTGCCTTTGTATATCACCTGAAAGGAAAAGTATAATCAGAAATTATATGGAATGATAAAGTGATTGACGGAAAGGAGAGTAGGCATGAAAAAAGCGGATATTGCCATAGCCGGATATGTACTTGCGGCATTTATCATGATGATCGTGCCTATTCCAAGCGGGCTTTTGGATATTCTTCTTGCCTGTAATATAGCAGTTGCATTCACTGTTATGTTCGGAACCATGTTTTCCAAGGAGGTTTTGGATTTATCCTTTTTCCCCACAATCCTTTTGTTTACCACCATATTCAGAATTGCCCTGAATATTTCTTCTACCAGACTGATTCTCACCACAGGGGACCCGGGACAGGTGGTTTCCGTCTTCGGAAGCTATGTAGGCGGCGGAGATCTGGTGGTGGGTATTATTGTCTTTATCATCCTTCTGCTGGTGCAGTTTATGGTCATCAACAAAGGTTCCGAGAGAGTTGCAGAGGTAACGGCAAGATTTACATTGGACGCTATGCCGGGTAAGCAGATGGCTATCGATGCGGACTTAAATACCGGAGCCATTACGGATGCGGAGGCAAAGCGGCGAAGAGATAAGATACAGGAGGAAGCAAATTTCTTCGGCTCTATGGATGGTGCGGTTAAGTACGTTAAGGGAGATGCAGTGGCAGGCCTTATTATTACTGCGGTAAATATTGTAGGCGGTATTGCCATGGGTATGCTGCGGCAGGGTCTGGATTTTACTGCTGCAATGAATAAATATGTAATTCTTACCATTGGTGACGGCCTGGTGAGCCAGATACCTTCCCTTTTGATATCCCTTTCTACCGGTATTCTGGTAACCAAGGGATCTAAGGATGCGGATTTCGGTAGCGTGCTGATCGGTCAGCTTTTCGGTATTCCCAAGGTGCTTTATATTGTGGGGGCAATTATGGCAGGCTTAGGTGTTATTACGCCGCTGCCCGATATTATCTTTATTGCGCTGGGATTAATTTTCATAGTGACAGGCAGAATGATTGCGGGAACCATAGAGACGGCGCAGATCGAAAATGAGATAGGAGCAGAGGAAGCGGCTGCAGAAGAGATCAGGCAGCCGGAGAATGTGAACAGCCTTTTGCAGGTGGATCCTATCGAGCTGGAATTTGGTTACGGTATTATTCCGTTGGCTGACGTGAATCAGGGCGGTGATCTTCTGGATCGTGTGGTTATGATCAGAAGGCAGATTGCATTAGAGCTTGGTACGGTAGTTCCGATTATCAGACTCCGTGATAACATACAGCTAAATCCCAATCAATATATTATTAAAATTAAGGGAATACAGGTCAGTGAAGGAGAAATCCTCTTTGACCATTATATGGCAATGAATCCGGGATATGTTGAGGAGGAAATCACCGGAATTCCTACCTTCGAGCCATCCTTCCATCTGCCGGCAATCTGGATAACGGAGGGGCAGAGGGAACGTGCGGAAAGTATGGGCTATACGGTAGTGGATCCTCCTTCTATCATAGCAACTCATTTGACAGAGATCATCAGGCAGTATATTTCTGAGCTGCTTACTAGACAGGATGTGCAGAATTTGGTCAACAATCTGCGCGAAACCAACCCGTCTCTTGTGGAGGAGCTTGTGCCTAAGCTTTTGGGGCTTGGTGAAATACAGAAGGTATTGCAAAATCTGTTAAAGGAAGGAATATCTATTCGTGATCTCCTTACCATTTTTGAGACCCTTGCGGATTATGCATCTACCACAAGAGATACCGATATTTTAACGGAATATGTGCGTCAAAGTCTGAAAAGGGCAATTTCCAGTAAGTTTTTCCCTGCCAACGAGACTACAAGCGTGGTAACATTAGATCCCAAGCTTGAGCAGGAGATTATGGCAAGTGTTAAGCAGACTGAGACGGGAGCATACTTAACGCTTGATCCTGAAAAGACCAAGGCGATTATGAAATCGGTAGGAAGCGAAGTGGGCAAGCTGGAAAGCCTTGGAAAGAACCCTATCATTATCACATCGCCTATTGTGCGGATGTATTTTAAACGTTTGACGGAAGATTATTATAAGGACTTGATTGTAGTATCTTACAATGAGATAGAAAGCAATATTGAATTACAGTCTGTAGGAATGGTGACAGCATGATTATTAAGAAATTTCAAGGAAAAACAGAAGCAGAAGCAGTGGAAAGCGCCAAAAAGGAGCTGGGGAATAATGTGGTAATCATGAATGTGCGCAATGTGAAGCGCAAAGGTCTTTTCAGTTTTCTGATGCCCCAGATTGTGGAGGTTACGGTAGCGCTTGAGGCTGAGCAGGAGCGTATTCCGGCATCCGCTGTAAGAAAGGAAGAAATACCTCAGCCGCTTGTGGAAGGAATTGCGGCAGGAGCCGTTAGGCAGGAGAAGATACCGGGGGCAGAACCGGATAAGACGGTTTTAGGGGGAACAGATGGCGCAGCCACAATAGGCGGAGGTGTACAGCCGGAGGCAGCTGCTTTTGAAGCAAAGGAAAGCAGAGTCATTGAAGAAAAGCTTGACAGTCTGCATACACTTTTGGAGCAGCAGCTTCAAAAGCCTGAGGAGGTAAAGGAAGAACAGAAGGAAAACGAAGGCGAAGCAAGTGAACTGGAGCGTTTTATGAAGCTGCTTTATAATACCATGCTGGACAACGAGGTAAAGGAGCTTTATGCGAACCAGATTATAGATGAGATTGAAAAGAACAATAAGCCAAACATGCCGTTTGATTACGCATTAGCAAACACTTATCAAAAAATGATCTTAAAATTTGGGAAACCCATAGGAATTCAGCCGGCAGAAAAGGGGCCTAAGGTGGTGTTTTTCGTAGGACCTACCGGTGTGGGAAAGACCACCACCATTGCCAAGATCGCTTCCAAGTTCAGTGTGGAGGAGGGCAGAAAGGTAGCGCTGCTTACAGCAGATACCTACAGGATCGCCGCAGCAGAGCAGTTGCGCACCTATGCTAATATTTTGGAGGTTCCCTTCCGGGTAATTTATTCTACCGAGGAAGTGGAACAGGCGCTTCGTGATTTTAAGGACTATGACTTTATACTGGTGGATACGGCGGGACATTCCCACCAGAATGAACCGCAAAAGGAAATCATGAACGGTTTCTTACATTCCGTAGACGGTCTGGCGGAAAAGGAAGTATTTCTTGTTTTGTCTGCCACCACCAAGTATCGCGATCTTTTGAGCATTGCGGATACTTATTCGGCGATAACGGATTACAAGCTGATTTTTACCAAACTGGATGAGACCACCACCTTGGGAAATCTTCTTAACTTAAAGCTTCATACGGGCGCATCCTTATCCTATGTGACTTGCGGACAGAATGTACCGGATGATATTGAAACCTTTAATCCGCAAAAGACAGTCAAGCAGCTTTTGGGCGGCAGAAAAAATTAGTTGAATGAAATGGGCAAATGAGGAAAATACATGGATCAGGCACAGCAGTTAAGGAATATCATTAAAGCAGGAGCCGCACCGCACAGCAGGCCGTTGGCAAGAGTAATTACGGTAACAAGCGGTAAAGGCGGTGTGGGAAAATCAAATACAGCTATCAATCTTGCTATTCAATTCCGCAAGATGGGACAGAGGGTTATCATTTTGGATGCAGACTTTGGACTTGCCAATATTGAAATTATGTTTGGTACGGTGCCCAAGCATAATCTGTGTGATCTGATATATCAGGGAAAGAATATCCGGGATATTATCACCTACGGTCCTATGGAGGTGGGATTTATTTCAGGAGGCTCAGGAATTGCCGGAATGTCCAACCTAAGCAGGGACTATTTGGCTTACATTATTCAAAATCTGGCGGAGCTTGATGCAATTGCAGATATTATTATTGTAGATACGGGAGCGGGAATTTCTGATGCCGTGCTGGAATTTTTGGTGGCAAGTGGTGAGATCCTTCTTGTTACGACTCCTGAGCCTACATCTATTACGGATTCTTATTCACTGCTTAAGGCGCTCTGCGGGCATCCGAGATTTTCAAGTGAGGTGCTGCAGATTAAGGTGATTGCCAACAAGGTAGATTCCCAGGATGAAGGGCAGACCTTGTTTAATAAGTTAAATGTGGTAGTAAGCCGATATCTGAAGCTGCCTATTACTTATCTGGGAGCAATACCGCAGGATGCACAGCTTTCCAAAGCGGTGATGCAGCAGATGCCGGTATCCTTGCAGACTCCTCAGGCAAAGTCTGCTCTGGCCTTTGAAAGAATTGCAGCCAGGCTGATGAATAAGGAGCTGAATCAGGGTGTGAAAAAGCGTGGAATGGCGGCCTTTTTTTCTCATATTGTGACAGGTAAAATAATAAATCCATAGGGAGGTATAAATCATGTTATCAAAATATGTTGTACCGGGAAATAAAATTGAAATACAGTCTGTGGAGCGTGCAAAATATATTGATGATACGGAGAAGAAAAAGGTATATCAGACCCAGGTATACGATATTTTATCGGAGGACCGCCTGGAAATATATATGCCGATAGAAAAATCAAAATTGATTTTACTGCCGGTAAATGCGGAATATGATTTGTATTTTTATACGCCGTCAGGTTTATATCAATGCTTTGCCAACGTAATAGACAGATACAAGACAGATAATCAGTTTATTCTTTTGATGGAGCTGACCAGTAACCTGCGTAAATTTCAGCGTCGCGAATACTATCGCTTAAGCTGTGCGCTGGAAATGAATTCAAGACCTCTTGAGAAGGAAGAAATAGAGGCTGTAGAAAAGAAAGGCAATTATCTGGTTCCGGGGCTTCCTCTAAAGAGAAGTGTGATCGTTGATATCAGCGGCGGCGGAATTAGATTTGTGGGAAATTATGCTTATGAACCGGACAGTCTGGTTTACTGTAAATATAATCTCGTAATTGACGGAAATTCCAAGGAATATACGTTGGTATCAAAGGTGCTGACGGTAAGGGAGCTTGAGGACAGACGGGGGATTTATGAGCATAGGGCGCAGTATATCAATATTGATACTGCTGAGAGGGAAGAAATTATCCGTTTTATTTTTGAGGAAGAACGGAAAAACAGAAAACGTGAAAAAGGTTTATAAAATGATTACTATGCACCCATGAGAAGCCGAAATTGTGTTATACTCCATTTATAGTTAAAATAGCAGATTGAGAGACGGATTATGAAAAAAGCAGAAGAATATGGCTGCGGAAAAAAGATTGTTGCAATTGCAACTTCTACCGGCGGCCCGAAAGCATTACAGGCATTAATTCCTCTGTTGCCATCCAATCTGAATGCACCGGTGCTGATTGTGCAGCATATGCCAGCCGGGTTTACGGAAGCGTTGGCGGGAAGGCTTAATACCTTAAGCCAGCTTTCGGTTAAAGAGGCGGCGGAAGGCGATGTTTTGGAAAACGGTCATGCATATCTGGCAAGAGGCGGCAGACACATGCATGCTGCAAAAAGCGGTGCCAGGCATATAATTCATTACACAGATGATCCTCCGAGGGAGGGAGTCAGACCATGTGCAAATTATATGTATGAGTCACTGGCGGATTGTGGTTATGATGAAGTGGTTTGTGCTGTTTTGACGGGAATGGGTGCGGACGGAACTGCAGGAATTAAAAATCTTAAACTAAAAAAGAAGGTAACCGTGTTCGTACAGAATGAAGAAACCTGTGCGGTATATGGGATGCCTAAAAGTATTGTAACTGCGGGGCTTGCCGAAAAGGGCATGCCTTTGGAACAAATTGCACAGGAAATAATAAAAAACGTGGGGGTAAATTAAGATGGATGTAAACCAGTATCTTGAAATTTTTCTTGACGAAACAAAAGAGCACCTTGAAAATCTGAATGCCCAGATATTGAGACTGGAGCAGGAGCCGGAGGATGTAGATACCATTAACGAGATCTTCCGTGCAGCGCATTCCTTAAAGGGAATGGCAGGTACCATGGGATATAAGCGTATGCAGGCGCTTACACATGATATGGAAAACGTTTTCTCTGAGATCAGAAACGGAACCATGAAGGTAAATTCCAATTTGATTGACACACTGTTTCAGTGTCTGGACGCCTTAGAGGAATATAATAATAATATTCAGGAAACAGCAGATGAAGGAACCAACGACAATCAGCAGCTGATTGCCCGGTTAAACGATTTCCTGAAAACAGCAGGAAAGGGTACAGAGGAACCCAAAGAGCAGAAAGCTGCAGCACCGGAGGCAAAACCGGATGACCAAAAAGATGAAAAATGGCTGGATATTAAGCTGGAGGAGTCGCAGTTATCCGTGCTTTTAGCTGCCAAGGAGGCAGGGAAGAATGTATATGGCCTTACCGTATTTATCCAGGAGAGCTGTCTGTTAAAAGCGGCAAGGGCGTTCCTTGTATATAAGGCAGTTGAAGAGAAGGCGGAGATTATGGTTTGTAATCCGTCAGCGCAGGATATTGAGGATGAAAAGTTTGATCTCGATTTCAGTTTGATTGTTATTTCAGAAAACTCTCTTGATGAAATCCTGCAGGCTGCAAGAAATGTTTCCGAGATCGAGGCGGTTACGGGAGCAGTTTATGAGATAGCTCAGGTTCCGAAAGCCGAAAGTATGGCAGTAGTTCAGGCAAGTGAGTTGAAGCCGGAGCCTGCCGGATCGGCACAGAGCCAGAATGCACCTGCTAAAAACGATAAGAAGGCGGCAGGAAAGCCTGTTGTGAACAGAACCGTCCGTGTTGATATTGAGAAGCTGGATGTTTTGATGAATTTGGTCAGCGAACTGATTATAGCCAAAAACTCTCTTGTATCAGCCTCCACTACCGAGGGCGGAAGCAATGCAGGCTTTAATGAGCAGATTGAATATCTGGAAAGCGTTACCACGAACCTCCACGAATCTGTTATGAAGGTTCGAATGGTTCCTATTGAAAGCGTTGTAAGCAAGTTCCCCAGAATGATCAGGGATTTATCCAAGAAACTGAATAAGAAGATGGAGCTGTATATGTCAGGTGAGGAGACAGAGCTTGACAGAACAGTGGTAGATGAGATCGGTGATCCTTTGATGCACCTTCTCCGTAATGCGGCTGATCACGGCTTAGAGTCTGCAGAGGTTCGTGCGCAGAGAGGCAAGCCTGAGGTGGGTTCCATTTTCTTAGATGCATATCAGGATGGTAATAACGTTGTGATAGAAGTAAGAGATGATGGCAGCGGCATTGATGTAGAGGCTGTTAAGAACAAGGCCATTGAAAGAGGAGTTATTACTGCCGAGCAGGGCGAGAGCATGAGCGAGAAGGATATTATTAATCTCCTGTTCCATGCAGGATTTTCAACCTCTAAGAAGATTACGGACATTTCCGGACGTGGCGTGGGACTTGATGTTGTGAAATCCAAGATCGAATCCTTAAGCGGTGAGGTGGAAGTAAAGTCCAAGTTGGGCGAAGGAAGTACATGGATCATCAGACTGCCGCTTACATTGGCTATTATTCAGGCTCTTATGGTAACGGTAGGCGGAGAAAAATATGCAATTTCTCTGGGAAGCATTCAGACGATTGAGGATGTGGGGCCTGATGAAATTAAGCTGGTTCAGAACAGAGAGGTTATTAACCTGAGAGGATCTGTCATTCCTATTATAAGGCTGAGCAAGGAGCTGGATATTGAAAGCAGCAAGTCTCCCGATGAAAATATGGTAGTGGTTATTGTTAAGAAGGGCGAAAAACTTGCCGGTTTGGTGATAGATGAGCTTATGGGACAGCAGGAAATTGTAATCAAGTCACTGGGCAAGTATATTAGCAAGTGTAAGATCATCAGCGGAGCAACCATACTTGGAGATGGTGAAGTAGCACTGATCTTAGATGCCAATGCACTGATTTAAGGAGGGGAGAAACATGGAAGAACTGAAAACTGTTGGAATAAAGGGAATTGATGAGGTAAGCGAATATGAAACCTTTCAGTACATTGTAATAAAGCTGGGAAGTGAGCAATACGGTATTGATATCAAATATGTAGATAATATCGTACGTATGCAGCATATTACAAGAGTCCCGAAGGTTGCGAAGTATTTAAAGGGAGTAATCAATCTGCGCGGCGAGGTTATTCCGGTTATGAGCCTGCGCCTTAAAATGGATCTGCCGGATGATGAGATTACCAAGGCAACCCGTATTATCATCTTAAAGCTGGAGCAGCACGGAACCATCGGAGTAATTGTGGATGAGGTAAAGGAAGTGGTGACCTTAAGCACCGCAGAGATTGAAAAGGTCAGCTACGATGGGAAGGAAGAGAGAGTTAATTACATAAACGGTATTGGAAAGCATGATAATGAATTGATTTCCATTCTGGATTTAAATACGGTTGCCGTAGAAAAGTAAACTGACGGGAAGCAAAAGACAACAGTATTGATATAGGAGGGACCATGAAGGACCTTAATATGGAGCAATTAACAAATCAATATTTTGATGTGTTAAAGGAATTGGGAAATATAGGAGCGGGAAATGCAACAACCGCACTTGCTCAGATGATTAATTGTAAGGTAGATATGTCAGTGCCGCAGGTAAGGCTCTTAGAGTTTAAGGAGCTTGGTGAGATCGTAGGCGGTGAGGATCAGATTATGGTAGGTATCTATCTTCAGGTGGAAGGAGATATTGAAGGAAGCATTATGTTTATCCTTTCCAAAAGCGCTGCTGCACACCTTGTCAATAAGCTGATGTGTGGAATGCTTGGAATTGATGAAGAGAGTGCGGATGATTATCAATTCGGCGAAATGGAGTGTTCCGCTATTAAGGAAGTGGGAAACATCATTACGGGAGCGTATCTCAATGCTTTGTCAGGGCTTACGAATATGAAAATATACCCTTCAATTCCTCAGCTTGGAATTGATATGGCTGGGGCTCTTCTCAGTGTTCCTGCAATTGAGTTTGGTGTTCTGGGAGATAAAATTTTATTAATACAGACGAAATTTTCGGATGATGTGGAATTGGACGGATATTTCATTTTGCTTCCTGACATGAATTCCTATGAAAAGATTTTAACATCATTGGGTGTTATGTAAACTGCAGAAGAGATAAAAACAGGAGACTCAAAGGGTTATGGGTGAAATTATTAAAGTAGGCATGGCTGATCTGAAAACCTGCAGCGGTGATGATGCAGTTACAACGCTTGGATTGGGGTCTTGTGTAGGAATTGCAATCAGGGATCCGGGAAGCGGTATTGGCGGGTTGGCACATATCATGCTGCCAGACAGTACAGAAATCAGAAACAATGGGAACAGGCCCAAATTTGCAGATACGGGTATAGAGGATCTGGTCAGTGAGATTGTCAAAAAAGGCGGAAACCGCAGCAAGCTGGTTGCAAAGATTGCAGGTGGTGCACAGATGTTTGCCTTTGGCGGTAATAAAAGCGATATGATACGCGTTGGGGAGAGAAACGTAATTGCAAGCAAGAAAAAGCTTGAAGAATTAAAGATCCCCCTGCTTGCGGAGGATACGGGAGAAACATACGGAAGAACTGTTATTTTTTATCCTCAGAACGGAGATTTTTATATTCGCTCCGTAGGAATGCCGGAGAAGATTATATGAAAAAATTAAAATTGTTTGCACCGTTTTTGATGCTGCTGGCAGGAGCAATTGCAAGTATTATGATGTATTACTTTCAGTATTCCACCAAGCAGATGCTTCCAAGATTGATAGTTGTACTGATTGTCTTTTATTTGGCCGGGTGTTTTGTTCAGAAAAGGGTAATGAGCTTTGTAGAGCAGATTAAGGAAGAAGAAGCAAGAGAAGGCGAAGTGATAGAAAAGGAAGTGCAGGAAGAAGCTGATTTGCAGCCTGAGGAAAGCGAACATGAAACGGCGGGGGCAGGAAACATCGAGTAAGAGACCCGGCAATAGGTGGAGGTTAGTTGATGGATGAAGCGGGGAGAAATAAGCTTTGGGAAAGCTATGTGAAAACAAAAGCGCCCGATATCAGGGAAAAGCTTATACTGGAATATGCACCTTTAGTAAAACTGGTGGCCGGCAGACTCAGCATGTATTTGGGGTATAATGTGGAATATGATGATCTGGTAAGCTATGGAATATTTGGATTGATTGATGCAATTGACAAATTTGACAGCATGAAGGCAGTGAAGTTTGAGACCTATGCAAGCCTTCGTATTCGGGGAGCTATACTTGATCAGATCAGGAAGATGGATTGGATACCGAGAACGATCCGTCAAAAACAGAAAAAGATAGATGCCGCAATGAAAGAGATTGAATTGAGCAAGGGACATGCAGCAACAGATGATGAGATTGCGGCATGCCTTGGTATTTCGGAGGAGGATTATCAGGGATGGCAGTCCCAGATGAAGATAACCGGAGTGGTTTCTTTAAATGAATTTATGGAATCCGGCAGCGAAATTCCGGCGGAAGAGAACAATCAGCGGCGTTTTGAAAGTCCTGAAGAGGTTATTGAGAAGGATGAGCTGAAAAAGATGCTGGGGCAGGCGTTGGAGCTTTTAACGGAAAAAGAGAAGAAGGTTATTTTACTATACTATTATGAGGATTTGACGCTGAAAGAAATCAGTAATATTTTGGAAGTGTCGGAGTCAAGAATATCACAGCTACATACAAGAGCATTACAGAAAATGAAAACTAAAATGGGAAATTATATGGGATTTTTGACGGTATAGCATGGCAGGAGGTTTTGATGAAAAACGGGTATTTCCAATTAGTATGCAGCAATAATGGCACAGCACTTAAGGTATTTCTTCCACAGGAGGGAGGTACTGCGGTAGGAACTAAGGAGGTAATGGAATATTTAAACCGCCTTGGAATTAAGTATGATCTTCATATGTTAAATAAGGGAATGATAGATTCTCTTAATTCAAAGACAGGAGAATATTTCTTTGCACTAAATGCAGATTTTAATACGGAGGTAAGAGAGAGCTATACTTTGTTCGTGAGTCAGGATCACATGCAGGTGTCTGCAAGATTCTATCCGCCCTCTGCTTACGGTGAAAGAATAACAATGCAGGAGTTTTTGGGAGATCTTGCCTTTAAGAATATTAAATTTGGAATACAGACAGAGGCTCTTGCACAATTTTTTAAGGAGCCCCAGTATTGTACCAATATTACGGTAGCTAAGGGAAAGGAGCCCCGTCATGGAACCGATGCGAAAATAGAGTATTACTTTGAGACCGATCTGAGTGCAAAGCCTGCACTTAACGAGGACGGAAGTGTAGACTTTTTCCATTTAAATACGGTAAGCCATTGCAAAAAGGGTGATGTCCTTGCCAGACTGTTTCCAGAGGATCCGGGTGAGTATGGAAGAAGCGTTTTTGACGAAAAAATAAAGCCAAGAGATGTAAAAAGATGCATACTCCGAGGGGATAGAAATACTATATTGTCCGAGGATAAGCAGGTTCTTACGGCAGGCGTGGATGGCCATGTAACATTGGTAGAGGATAAGGTTTTCGTTTCGGACGTATTGGAGGTAGAAAATGTAGATAACTCTACCGGGAACATTGATTACGAGGGAAGTGTTAAGATTAACGGCAATGTGTGCACTAATTTTTCCGTTAAGGCTAAGGGGAATATCGAAGTGAGCGGTGTGGTTGAAGGCGCCTATTTAGAGGCGGGAGGAAATATTACGATTGCCCGCGGCATGAACGGTATGATTAAGGGTACCCTGAAGGCAGAGGGAAATATTATTGCAAAATATATAGAAAATGCCAAGGTTAAAGCCGGGGGATATGTTTCTACGGAGTCTATTCTGCACAGCGAGGTTATGGCAGGAAGCGAGATCCAGGTGACGAGTAAAAAGGGATTTATCACCGGAGGAAGGGTATGTGCCACAAACCTGATACAGGTGAAAAACCTCGGTTCACCTATGGGAGCCGATACAATTGTGGAGGTTGGCGCAGATCCTGAGGTTAAGATAGAGCTTCAACAGCTGCAAAAGCAGATTGCGGAGGATAAAAAGACCATAGATTCCGTTCATCCTATTTTGACCTCTATGGCTTTGAAGCTTTCTCAGGGTGTGAAGTTTAAACCTGAACAGGTGAAGTATTTTCAGGAAATGCTTCAGACCGAAAATCAAAAGAAAAAGGAATTGGAGGAATGTACGCAGAAGGTACAGTCCCTTCAGGCCATTCTTGATGAGAGTGCCAATGCCAGAATTGAGGTTACGGGTGAAGTTTTTGCAGGAACAAGGATATGCATTGCTGATGTTTCCATGATTGTGAAAAGCAGCATGAAGTATTGCAGATTTACCAAAACTCAGGGTGATGTAAAGATGTCTGCCCTTTAAAGAAATATAGTCTTATGAGAAGGGGATACATACTTTGAGAAAGGCAGGAGTTTTATGACAATCAGCAGAGTGGAGCTGCAGGGGCAGTTAACCAGGGCACAGGATTTTACTACAATTAAGCATAATGAAGATAATAAGGCAGCGGTAGACCAAACCAATTTTCAGCGTCAGTTTGATCAATCTATAGACAATAAGCTGCGGCAGGTGCAGCATGGAGATCAGGCGGAAAACCAGGGGAAAAAGTTTGACGCAAAGGAAAAGGGAAACGGAACCTATTCCGGTGATGGAGGCCGGAATAGAAAAAAAGAAGAAAAGGATGGGAGAGTAGTTCTGAAAGGTCAGGGCGGCTTTGATATTAAAATCTGACGGATACACCAATATAAGGGGAAATTTATGCAGCTATGGATTTTAGGATCTGTGGCTGCATGGAGGTTTATTATGGGAATAATGGAGATAATTCTTATTGTCCTGGGATTGATTGTTTTTGTAGGCAGTTTTTTGCTTCCTGCCGGCAAAAAGTCAGATTCCCAGGATAGTGAAAAGATCAGTGAAGATACAATACGGGAAATGGTAGAAAAAGAGGTTGAGGATGCAAAGTCCCAGATCAGCGATATTGTTGATGAAACAATTACCTATGCCATGGAGAAGACAGAACGGTCCATGGACCGCCTGACCAATGAAAAGATGATGGCAGTTAATGAGTATTCAGATACGGTTCTGGAAGAAATCAATAAAAATCACAAGGAAGTGGTTTTTTTGTATGATATGCTGAATGATAAGCACGAAAATCTGAAGTCTACAGTCAGCGAGGCGACCAAGACTGTCAGTGAAGTGAAGCAGACTGTAAAGGATGCGGAGATCCTGGCAAAGGAGGTTGCTATAGAAGGTACAGACTTTACGCCGATAGAGCCTGTACGTGTAGAGACAAAGGCTTTGCAGCCTGAGACGCAACCTAAAGAGCAGGAAAGCACGGCAGGCGGAAACGAAAGAAAGACGCACACAGCAAGGGGGGCAAAGAAGGATACAGCTTTTGCAGCACAGGAAGAAAAAACAGAACGCGAAGAGAAAAGCGTGGGGGATACTGCAGAGATTCCTGAGGTGGAGGTTACTTTAAATCCGGCAGGAAGAGCAGGCGGAAGAAATAGCAATGAGAGGATTCTTGAGCTTCATAAGGCGGGAAAATCCAACATGGCGATTGCCAGAGAGCTGGGACTGGGTATCGGTGAGGTCAAGCTGGTCATTGATTTGTTTGAAGGACTGTAGAAAATGATGAATTTGAAATACTATTTGCGGGGACTTGGAATTGGCATAGTTGTAACTGCGCTGATTATGAGTATTGCCGCAGGAGGAAAAAAGGAAACATTAAGCGACGAGGAAATTAAAGCACGGGCAAAGGCGCTTGGAATGACAGAGGAAAGCACGCTTTTGGAAGCAAGCTTGACCAGTGATGAAGCTTCTGGTGATGAAACTTCCTTGAATACGGATGAGGAGCTTGGGGATTCGGAAGATGAGGTTTCTGCTGAGAATGAGCAGCCGGATGATCCTGAGGCTGATGAGACAGTTGAAGCAGAAGCAACCCCTATGCCTGAGGAAGCTGCCTCCAATGCAGAGGATGAGACCTCCGAACAGGCAGCCAAACAGGAAGAGATTGTTATCATTCAGGTAAAGAGCGGAGAGGGCTCCTATACCGTCTGTCAAAGATTACAGGAGGCAGGACTGATTGCATCCGCCTCGGAATTTGATACATTTTTGTATGAGCGAGGCTATGATAAAAAAATCCATGCGGGAACATTGGAGATTCCTGCAGATGCCGATCCGGAGCAGATTGCAAGAATATTGAGCGGATTAGAGTAAAATGATCTACAACGATCTGAATATTGTTAAGAAAATCCCTTGCAAAAGGGATTTTTCTATGCTATAATTTTTTACGCTGTGTAATTATGCAGTGAAACTATAAATCACGTGTGTTCGCATCTGTCGGTGCTTCTTTAACGCGGAAGTTGGCAGAAGAGGAGAATACGCGGAAGTTAAACCAAACGGAGGTAGAAACATGAGCGTTATTTCAATGAAGCAGTTATTAGAGGCAGGTGTTCATTTTGGACATCAGACAAGAAGATGGAATCCTAAGATGGCTCCCTATATCTTCACAGAAAGAAATGGTATCCACATCATCGACTTACAGAAGTCTGTAGGAAAGGTTGATGAGGCTTACAGAGCAGTATTTGAGATTACTGCACAGGGAGGAACCATTCTTTTCGTTGGTACTAAGAAGCAGGCACAGGATGCTGTTAAGACAGAGGCTGAGCGCTGCGGTATGTACTATGTAAATGAGAGATGGTTGGGCGGTATGCTTACCAACTTTAAGACTATCCAGAGCAGAATTGACAGATTAAGAGCAATCGAGACTATGGCAGAGGACGGAACCTTTGATGTTCTTCCCAAGAAGGAAGTTATTGCACTTAAGAAGGAATGGGAAAAGCTTGAGAAGAACCTTGGCGGTATCAAGAACATGACCAGAATTCCCGATGCTATTTTCGTAGTAGATCCTAAGAAGGAGAGAATTTGTGTACAGGAGGCACACGCACTTGGAATTACCCTGATCGGTATCGGTGATACAAACTGTGATCCTGAGGAACTGGATTACATTATTCCCGGTAATGATGATGCAATCAGAGCTGTAAAGCTGATCGTTGCAAAGATGGCAGATGCAGTTATTGAGGCAAATCAGGGTGAAGAAGTACTGACAGCTGAGATGGAAGAAGCAGCCGGTGAGGCAGAAGCTACCGATATCGAAGAAGTTGCAGCAGCTGACGAAGAAGCATAATTTGACCACAGTTTGTTATAGAGAGGAGCATAATACAAAATGGCTAATATTACAGCAGCAATGGTAAAAGAATTAAGAGATATGACCGGCGCAGGAATGATGGACTGCAAGAAAGCCCTTGGCGAAACCGATGGAGATATGGATGCAGCTGTTGAGTTCCTTAGAAAGAACGGACAGGCAAAGGCTGAGAAGAAGGCTGGAAGAATTGCAGCTGAGGGACTTTGCTATGTAGCAATGAAGGATGATAAGACGGCAGCAGTTGTAGAGGTAAACTCTGAGACAGATTTTGTAGCTAAGAATGAAGAGTTCCAGAAGTTTGTTGCAGCAGTGGGTGAGCAGGCAGTAAATTCCGATGCAGCAGATATGGATGCATTTATGGCTGAAAGCTGGAATGCAGATACATCCAAGACTGTTAAGGAAGCTTTGGTTGAGAAGATCGCAGTAATCGGCGAGAACTTAAATATCAGAAGATTTGAGAAGGTTGTAGCAGCTAACGGCTGTGTTGTTTCCTATGTACATGGCGGCGGAAGAATTGGTGTTATTCTTGAGGCTGACACTGATGTGGTAAATGATGCAGTGAAAGAAGCAATGGTTAACCTTGCAATGCAGGTTGCAGCACTTTCCCCTAAGTATGTATCTACAGCAGATGTTTCCGAAGAGTACAAGGCACATGAGAAGGAAATTCTCATGGCTCAGATTGCTAACGATCCTAAGATGGCAGGTAAGCCCGAAAAGGTTATCGAGGGAGCAGTAACTGGACGTCTTAACAAGGAGCTTAAGGAAGTATGTCTGTTAGAGCAGGCATATGTTAAGGCTGAGGACGGAAAGCAGACTGTTGCACAGTATATTGCTCAGGTTGCTAAGGAGAACGGCGCAAATCTTTCTGTTAAGAAGTTTGTTCGTTTCGAGACCGGTGAAGGCCTGGAGAAGAAGGTTGACGACTTCGCAGCAGAGGTTGCTGCTCAGGCAGGCTTATAATTTTGGGTTTGAAGTGGAGGCTCCGAAGAAGCTATCTTCGGAGCCTTTTTATAATGAAAGCAGAGCCGCTGCTGCACATGAGAAAATGCGCCTTTTAAGTTCTTGAAATCTCTACTTTGATATGCTACTATTTTGAAAGAGTATATAATAATCAAATTTCTTTGGGAGGTCGAGATGGGGTTTTTTGACAAGCTTTTGAACAGTAAGGAAGCAAAGAAGTTAGTTGGCAGTGTAGTGGATAATGTACTTGATTATGTTGGGGAAAATGCCAAGGATGTGTTAAATCCTAACAGCACAGGCAGATTGCAGAAAGCAAATGCCAAGTCGGCGGTCAGCTCTGATGAAGAGGATTGCTGCTACAGTGCTTCGGTGGTAGGCAAACGTATTAAAAAGATTATTGCAGAGAATTTCAGTGATTGTGAACTGAGAGAGAATATTGCCTCCAGAGAGATCGGAGCAGATGACCTTTCATGGAAATACACCTATGGAGTATATCGTAATGGCACTGCTATAGCAATGATTAATCTTCTTGATAATCCCAATGATTACAAGAGGAAAAATGTATTACAGTCTAAGGCGGCCTGCAGGGAAAAGGAAATTGGCTATGTTCATTTCCTTTTGCATCTGCCCAACCGCAGCAGCTATATTTCCGAAAAATTAACGGAAATCATACCTGCATAATATAAATTTTATATGGAAAAAGGAGAGAGAAATGCAACTAATGTTGCGCCCGTCAGGGACAAAGCATATTCCGTTACTATTTGACATTTTGCGGGCAATGGGGATGTGTTGAGTCTGGTAGCAATAAGCACGGCTTTATTGCTTTCAAAGCTGTTTCTCTCTCTTTTTATTTTAAGGGACTGACTATGCATACTGTGATTTTACAGGAAGCAGCCAGCAGGGAAAGCTGGTTGGAATTTTTAAATTATAAAACAGAAAAACAATATTTATCCCGGGCAGAGGAAAAGGAGCTTAGGGATTATATAGAAAAGAAAGGTTACCTTACTTTCTTAAGGGCTTTAGAGAAAGGAGAATATCCCTTTCATCTTCCCCAAAAAAGAGTAGTGAATAAGGAAGGTACAAGAAAAAAGAGAATTGTCTATTCCTTTGATGGAGAGGAAGGTATTTTTCTTAAGTTCGTTGCTTTTCACTTATATAAATATGATAAGGTGTTTTGTGATAACTGCTATGCCTTCAGGAGGGGGATAGGTGCCAAAACCGCAATCTCACGATTGAAGTCACAGCCGCAGACAGGCAGGAAATATTGCCTTAAAGCTGATATCAGCAATTATTTCAATTCCATTCATGTGGAATTACTGCTCCCTATGCTGTCTTTTATAAAGGAAGAGGATTTGGCTTTATATGAGCTTTTTGAAAAAATTCTTATGGAAGACAGGGTAAGAGAAGGGGGTAAGGTCATACATGAAAAGCATGGAGCTATGGCAGGCACTCCTTTTTCTCCTTTTTTAGCCAATATATACCTTAGGGATGTAGATTGCTTTTTTAAAGATGAAGGGGTTTTGTACTTTCGGTATTCTGATGATATTTTGATGTTTGCGGACACGCAAAAGGAGCTGCAGAATAGAAAAGAACAGCTTTATGACCGCCTTGCCAGGCTAGGATTAACGGTGAATCCTGATAAGGTTAATATTTATAAGCCGGGGGAAGCAATAGAATTTTTGGGCTTTTGTTATCGGGATGGAGAGATTGACCTGTCTGAAAATACCATTCGAAAAACCAAGGCAAGAATTAAACGTAAGTCTGAGGCACTGCGGCGCTGGCAGCGGGAGAAAAAGCTGTCAGGAGAAAAAGCGGCGATTGGCTTTATAAGGGCAATGAACAGGAAGTTTTACGGTGGCTCCCAAATGGGAGAACAGGCAGATGAATTTACATGGAACAGATGGTTTTTTTGTAATCTTACGGTAGATAGGGGCTTAAGAGAAATAGATGCCTATATGCAAAAGTACATTCGGTATACTGTTACCGGACGGCATTATAAGGGCAATTACCGGATTAAATATGAAACCATGAAGAAGTGGGGGTATAGAAGCCTGGTGCATGAATACTATGAGTGGAAAAGTGCAGGGTGGCAGACTAAAAAGGAATAATCCCCAAATGCTCCAGCAATATTTTAATGCCTATTAATATCAGAATCAGACCGCCGGCAAATTCTGCTTTTGCCTTGTACTTTAATCCAAAGATATTGCCGATTTTAATACCGACACCTGAGAAAATAAATGTAACAGCACCGATAAACAATACTGCTGCATAAATATTCACACCGGGAAGCAGCGCAAAGGTAATACCTACGGCAAGTGCGTCAATGCTGGTAGCAACGGCAAGAACGAACATGGTCTTAACGGAGAAGGAGTCATTGCATGTGTCTTCTTCTTTTTTTAATGCTTCATAAATCATATTGCCGCCGATAAAGGAGAGGAGAACAAATGCGATCCAATGATCGAAGGCAGTAATATATTTTTGAAAGGATGAACCGAGAAAATATCCAATGGCAGGCATAAGCGCCTGAAAGCCTCCGAACCAAAGACCGGCTAAAAGTATATGTCTGGTTTTCAACTTCGGTGTAGCAAGCCCTTTACATACGGATACGGCAAATGCATCCATGGATAGTCCGACTGCAATTAAAAACAATTCAATTAAACTCATGATTGATCTCCTTCCGGTGTAAAAGCAAGCGTTACAGCGCCTAGCTTATAAATTTTCTGATATGCAAAAAAAATAGCAGATACCATTGTACCTGCAAATCATACTCAGGTACAGCATGGGCTATACATGAGTCTCGCTATTTAAGATAAGCCAGATTTAAAAAATCAGTATGTTGACTTACCACGCATCTGCGCTAACTACTCCCTCACGAGGATTTTAATATAATATAAGTGACAAAAAATGTCAATAAGAAAATGAAAAAAATGATTTAATTACAGGTAAACCAGTATTTAAGCTAAAATAAAGGGAAAAAGAGGCTAATAATTAAAGA
>JAUNGK010000238.1 GCA_030524555.1 Bacillota bacterium
TAAAACGGATTTCTTGATTTTTCACAAAATTTCTTCTAAGGCTCATCGTACTTTTTTCTATGATTGACTTTGAGTTTGCCGACAGGGCAGCTAACAGGTATTTGTGTGGCCTGTTTCCTTAAATCCAGAAAGCTGTCATAGCTGCTATCAAAGAAGCAGTACCGTATTCGGGGCGGCAAAGGAAGGCTGAATTGTTACCCAGGCACAAACTCGGGCAAAAACAGTAGACACCGGGTCTTAAAAGTAGTAAATTATTGATAGTAAAAAGTAATGCGTATGCAGAAAGGAATAATGAAATGGCGAACATCATTTCTGACGAAACCATTGAATATGTAGGTATTCTGGCCAAGCTTGAGCTTTCCGATGAGGAAAAGGAGCAGGCCAAGAAGGATATGGGAAGTATGCTGGACTACATTGACAAGCTGGGCGAGCTGGACACTACAGGCGTAGAGCCTATGAGTCATGTGTTTCCGGTAAAGAATGTATTCCGCGAGGACGTGGTAACCAACGGTGATGACCGGGAGAATATTTTAAGCAATGCACCCGGTGAGAAGGACGGCATGTTTGTAGTGCCCCGTACGTTTGAATAGGAGGACGACAGATGGATATTTTAAGTATGACTGCCGTGTCTCTTGGAACGGCAATTAAGAATAAGGAAGTAACGGTAAGAGAAGCGGTGGAGGCTGTTCTTTCCAGAATCGAGGAAAAGGAAAGCCAGTATCACTGTTATGTGACGGTTGATAAGGAAGGTGCGCTCTCACAGGCGGACGAAGTGCAGAGGAAGATTGATGCAGGGGAGCTTACCGGCCCTCTTGCGGGAGTTCCCGTTGCCATTAAGGACAATATGTGTACGGAGGGGCTTTTGACGACCTGTTCCTCCAAGATACTTAATAATTTTGTGCCCACCTTTTCCTCGGAGGCGGTACTTAATTTAAAGAAAGCAGGGGCGGTGATCCTTGGAAAGACCAACATGGATGAGTTTGCTATGGGATCTACCACGGAAACCTCTGCCTATGGAGTAACCAAAAATCCATGGAATACAGAGCATGTACCGGGTGGTTCCTCGGGAGGAAGTGCGGCGGCAGTTGCAGCGGAGGAATGCTTTTATGCACTGGGTTCCGATACCGGCGGCTCCATCCGTCAGCCGGCATCCTTCTGTGGCGTGGTGGGCTTAAAGCCGACCTACGGTACGGTTTCACGATATGGTTTGATTGCCTATGGCTCTTCATTGGATCAGATCGGTCCCTTATGCAAGGATGTGACGGACTGTGCCGCTATTATGGAAATTATTGCATCACATGATCCCAAGGATTCCACTTCCGTGGAAAGAAAGGATTTGGATTTTACATCAGCTCTTGTGGATGACGTAAAGGGCATGAAAATCGGTATTCCCAGAGATTATTTCGGGGAAGGACTTGACCCGGAGGTTAAGGAGGCTGTGCTTAAGGCAGCAGAGGTTCTTAAGGAAAAGGGCGCTGTTGTGGAAGAGTTTGACTTAAGCCTTGTGGAGTATGCGATTCCCACTTATTATACCATTGCGGCAGCAGAGGCAAGCTCCAATTTGGAACGGTTTGACGGTATTAAGTACGGATACCGCACGGAGGAATATGAGGGACTTCACAACATGTACAAGAAATCCCGTTCAGAGGGCTTCGGTGCAGAGGTAAAGAGACGAATTATGCTGGGAAGCTTCGTGTTAAGCTCCGGCTATTACGATGCTTACTATTTGAAAGCACTTCGTGTAAAGGCATTGATTAAAAAAGCCTTTGATGATGCTTTTGCCAAATATGATGTGATTTTAGGACCGGTAGCGCCTACGACAGCGCCGAAGCTGGGGGAAAGTCTTTCCGATCCTATTAAGATGTATCTGGGAGATATTTATACCATTTCCATCAATCTGGCAGGGCTTCCGGGCCTTAGCATTCCCTGTGGAGTGGATTCTAAAGGACTTCCTATCGGCTTGCAGCTGATTGGAGACTGCTTTAACGAAAAGAAGCTGATACAGACAGCCTATACCTACGAACAGGCGAGAGGCGCTTTTGGCAGAAAGGAGGACAAGTAGTATGGCGAAACAGTATGAAACAGTCATTGGACTGGAAGTTCATGTGGAGCTGGCTACCAAAACCAAGATTTTCTGCGGATGCTCCACAGCCTTCGGAGGCGAGCCCAATACCCATACCTGCCCGGTATGTACCGGTATGCCGGGGTCTCTCCCGGTTCTGAATAAGCAGGTTCTGGAATATGCGGTGGCGGTAGGACTTGCCACCAATTGTAGCATTACACAGTATTGTAAATTTGACCGTAAAAACTATTTTTATCCTGATAATCCGCAGAACTATCAGATTTCCCAGCTTTATCTTCCGATTTGCAGGAACGGTAAGGTGGAGATTGAGACGGAAGCGGGCAAGAAGTTTGTAGGCATACATGAGATTCATATGGAGGAGGATGCGGGCAAGCTGATCCATGATGAGTGGGATGATTGTTCACTGGTAGATTTTAATCGTTCCGGTGTGCCCCTGATTGAGATCGTGTCTGAGCCGGATATGCGTTCCGCAGAAGAGGTTATTGCTTATCTGGAAAAGCTTCGTATGACCATTCAGTATCTGGGCGCATCTGACTGCAAGCTGCAGGAGGGCTCCATGCGTGCCGATGTCAACCTGTCCATAAGAGAGGTTGGAGCTAAGGAATTTGGCACCCGTACGGAGATGAAGAACTTAAACTCCTTTAAGGCCATTGCCAGAGCCATTGAGGGAGAGACAGAGCGTCAGATTGATCTTCTGGAGAGCGGAGAGAAGGTTATTCAGGAGACCAGGCGCTGGGATGACAATATGGGTGAATCTTACGCTATGAGAAGTAAGGAGGATGCCCAGGACTATCGTTATTTCCCCGATCCTGATCTGGTTCCGATTGTGCTGGACGATGCGTTCCTTAATGAGATTCGTGCAAAGCAGCCGGAGTTCAGGGAGGAAAAGATGCTCCGCTATAAGGAGGAGTTTGATATTCCTGAATATGATATTGAGATCATTACCGGCAGTAAGCATATGGCAGATATTTTTGAGGCAACCGTTGCTCTGGGCAGCCAGCCTAAGAAGGTGTCCAACTGGCTGATGGGAGAAACCTTAAGACA
>JAUNGK010000239.1 GCA_030524555.1 Bacillota bacterium
CAACCAGGTCAGCATGAAACGGGAAAATGAACGAATTATGAGTATTATAGATGAGATAGAGGGTCAGATAAAAGATGAGGAGAGAGGAAGAATATTCGTTGCGGATTCTGTTTTAAACGCTATTTTATGTGAGTGTTACCGTAAGGCCGGGGAATATAGTATTGCCTTATCTATTTTTGCAGAGGAAAATATTGATGTGAGTTTTATACAAGATACAGATAAAATTTCATTGTTTGGTAATACTTTGGATAATGCAGTAGAGGCAGCAGCAAAATGTGCGGATGGAAATCGAAAAATGGAAGTTCGCTTTTTTATGGGAAGTCAATTTATTTTGTATTTGGAGATTAAGAATACTTGGAATGGAGTGTCTTATAAAGAGGATAAGAAATTTCTAAGTACTAAGAAAGATTGTGACAGCCATGGACTTGGAATTAGCATTGTGGAAGAACTGGCCCAAAAATATAAAGGCAATTTGGAATTAGTAGATGATGATGAATGGTTTATCACGACTCTGTACTTGTCTAATTTTATTGGTTAAGTGCAAATTTTGGAAAATTTAATGTATAATTTTGGAAATAGTATTGCTGGGAAAATTTTTTTGGGGTAAATTTTAGAAAAAATAAGGAGAGGTTATACACATGAAAAAATTATTTAATTTAAAGTCTAAAAGTTGTTACCTTATCAAAATTGCCAACCTTTTAGCAGTAGCATTAATGATTAGCTCCGTAAATTCTACCTGTGGTTGGATTCATCATCAGCCTAAGGTACCTGAGGCTGCGAAAAAGTATAGGAAGTTTTAACTTTGGAACAAGCAGCTAAAAAAATTGTAGCCTGGCAAATAAACAGGGGAACATTATCAGAATCAGATCGGGCAGTTTATCAATATGCGTATGAGCTGTTGATTAATCAGACAATCAATATCCTTTTGGCAGGTCTTATAGCCTTTTGGTTTAAGGCACCGCTTGCAGTAGTTATGTTTTTAGTGTGTTATATACCGTTACGGTCTTTTTGTGGAGGATATCATGCCAATACAAATTTTGGGTGTACTGTTGTGTCGGCATTCATACTATGTGCAGTATGCAGAGTTTTTAATGTGGCGGGAGTCTTTCTTCTAAAGTGGTATCCTGTTGTATTTATTTTCGCAGGTTACATGGTTGTGCGGTACGCACCGGTTCAAGATCAGAATAAGCCTTTGGATAGTGCAGAAAAGGTGCGGTATAGAGTAATCAGTCGTATCATATGGAGTATCGAAGCTGTCATCGGGATACTGATGTATTGGCGGCAGATGCAGTTAGGATTAGTAGTTGCCCTAAGCCATTTGATAATGGCGTTTATGCTGGGACTGGGAGTATTCAAAAATTATAAATTGAAATAAGGCAGATAGCGACAGATGAAAGGAATTTTATCCGATCATCTGTCGTTTTTTGTAATTAGAAAAGTAATGGCAAAGAATAATTTTTTAGAAAAGTGCAAATTTTGGAAGTTTTAGTGTACAATATCGGATTTGGCATTGTTCTTTTTGTCGAAAAATGTAAAATGGAACAAAATGTAATGAGTAAGCATGTATAGAGGAGAATTGTCAAAGGACAAAACCTGATCTGTTACAAGAATAATATTTTGAAACAATATGAGGTAACTTATGAAGCTGCAAAAGATTATAAAAATAATTTCAATCATATTGCTGGAAGTAATATTACTTTTATCTGCAGGGATGCTTGGAATGCAAAATGAGCGGGAAAGAATCATTCAGGAGGAGCAGGCAGAGACGGTGACAGATATAGCTGTTGTCAATCTGGATAAAGGCGTTTATGAGAATAATACGACCAAGTACTATTCAAATGAGCTTATGAATTTGGAATTGGATAATCTGGTGTCGGAAAATTTAGAAGCGGCCAGGCAGGGAATTAATAATGGAAGCTATGCTGCCTATATTCTTATTCCGGCTGAATTTTCGGAAAATGCGGTCAGTCTTAACTCAGTGCCAACCAAGCCTACATTGGAGTTTGCGGTTAATCCAAATCTTCGTGAAGATGTCAGCCGTCTAACTATGGCAAATATCAAGAATTTTGAAATTAATTTAAATACCAATATGTCTTATATGTATGTGCAGGCTATATTAGAGGAATTTCACGATGTTCAGGATTCGGCGGGGATCATCATGAAAAATGACAGTGACGAGATGGCCAGACTTATGGGAATAGCCCCCGAAGATCTGATGGCATCGCCGGAGCCCTTTGAGGTGGAATGGGCGGATCCGGATATTGAGGATGTGGATTTTGATGAAGCCTTTGAAACCAATTCACAGATAACAGAGGATTTGCGGGAAAATTATGATGATTTTGTTACGCAGGGTGAGGAAGCTTTTGAGGTGATTAAGGAGGGTGAAACAGAAGTCGTAGAAGAAATGGATACTTTCCTTGACACTATGATGGAAATAGATATTGAGACGGATGATGAAGGAAATGTGGTATATGAGCAGGGACTAAGTGATCTGTCCTTATATATTGAAGAATATGAAGAGGAATTTACGCAGCAGAAAAACAAGGTCTTTGAAATGATTGATGCTACAGTGTTTATTACACCCACGCCTTCACCGTCGGCAAGCACTTCACCTGGGACAGAGACTCCTGCACCTACAGCAACACCGGTTGGCGGTCAGACGCCTGATCCTACAAGTACACCTACGAGTACGCCTTCGGTAGTGCCCACCGGAACACCTGCAGCTACGAAGACTCCGGAAGGAGAGCAGGAGCCCACTCCCACGCCATCAGCCACACCTGAAATTATACCTATTCCCGTAATTATTAAAAAGACGCTGGATGATAGTCTTGAGAAGGCAAACAGGCAAATTGAGGAAAGTAATGCCAATACGGAAAAACAAATCAACGAGATTAAAGAAATAATTGCACAAATTCGTATGATGCTGGGAGGACAGACAAGTACAATTACCTATGGCATGCTGATGCAAGAAACGCCGGATCCGGTAAGTGATAATTCATCAAAGAATCAGCATAACGGAAGTGAGCAGGATGATGCAGAAGCAGACAACGGGAATACTTCAGAGGAAGAAAAGGAATCGGATAGCGGAAACGGTTCAGAGGAAGAGAAGGAACCGGAT
>JAUNGK010000026.1 GCA_030524555.1 Bacillota bacterium
CAGCCTTCCAAGCTGGATACGTGGGTTCGATTCCCATCACCCGCTCTATTTTTTTGCCCAGAATAACAGCTCGCCTTTATGCGCCATCTCGGATACACGACTGCGCATAAAGGCCGAACTGTTACCCAGCCAGAAAATCATACTGTGACATATACAATCTATAGTAGTCTCCCTGATTTTTAAGAAGCTCTTCATGGGAACCGATCTCCTTGATACCACCCTTATCAATGTACATAATAAAGTCTGCATTTTTAATGGTAGAAAGCCTGTGAGCAATAATAAAGGATGTTCTTCCCTTAAGCAGCCTCTCTAATCCCTGCTGCAGCAATATTTCTGTTTCCGTATCAATACTGGAAGTAGCCTCATCCAAAATCAATATCCTGGGATCAGCCAAAAGCGCCCTTGCAAAGGATATGAGCTGACGCTGTCCTGCCGACAGCCTGCTTCCTCTTTCATTTACCTGGGTGTAATAACCATCCTCCATTCCCATGATAAAATCATGTGCGCAAACGGTTTTGGCAGCTTCTATCACTGCTTCATCACTGACCTCATTATTTCCATACCGAATATTATCCATAATCGTACCGGAAAAGATAAAGCTGTCCTGCATCATAACGCCCATCTGCCTTCGCAGCGATTTAATGGTTACATTTTCAATATTGATCCCATCTATTAATATCTCTCCGCTGTCTACGTTGTAAAAGCGGCTAAGCAGGTTAACTATGGTGGTTTTTCCCGCACCTGTGGGGCCTACAATCGCTACCGTTTGACCCTTTTCCACGGAAAAATTAATTTTCTTTAGAATTTCAATGCCCTCATCATAACTGAAGGTAACATCCTTAAATTCCACCTTACCTTCAATCGCCGGCATTTGTCCTGCGCCCGGTTTATCCTTGATCTTAACAGGCTCGTCAATGGTTTCAAAAATACGCTCCAAATAGGATATCGCCGTCAAAACAGAATTGTAGAAGGATGCAAGCGTATTAATGGGCTGCCAAAACCGGCTGATATAGGCGGTAAAAGCAATCAGTACACCTACTGTAATACCGGAGGCTTCATTACTCATCCACGAAATGCCCAGCACGTAAATAAAGGATGTGGTCACTGCACTGATGATATCCACAGACGGTCCCATAACAAAATTGTATTTTACCGCCCTCATCCATGCCTGTCTGTATCCGTCACTTAACCTGTTAAAAATACCGCTGTTTTCATTTTCTCTTACGAAGGACTGGGTCACACGAATCCCGTTAATGCTTTCCGCAATATAAGCATTTAAATTAGACTGCTTGTTGCTCTGTATCTGCCATGCCTTCCTCTGCCGCTTCTTAAGAAAGATCACCACCGCTGTCAATACCGGAAGACCGCACATACATACCAGTGTCAGCTTCACATTGATACTCAGCATAAAAAAGATAATAAAGAACAGGTTACACAAATCCGTTACCGTATTAATAATACCGTTGCTTAAAAGATCACTCAGGTTATTTACGTAATTTACCACCCTCACCTGTATTTTCCCATGAGGCCGCTCATCATAATAGGAAAAAGGCAGTTCCTGTAAATGATAGAAAATATCGTATCTAATCCTGTGAATAATATTTTGCCCTACATTTGTCATCAGTTTAATTTTGATTCGAAGGCTGATGCTGGTATATAGCGCTATCAAAATTGTGTATCCGGCATATATCCAGATTTCCCGCATATTCTTTTCAGGTATGCACACGTCCATCACCGTCATTACAAACCTGGGAATTAACATGCCCAGTGCAGAGGAAGACAGCATGAGAAATAATACTAACATCATCTGCTTCTTATAGGGCTTAATATATCCTGCCAGACGTTTTAGCTGGTTGACGTCAAAATTATCCTCCAAAATCTCATCCACGTCATATTTATTTCTTGCCATCTACTTCACCTCCCCCTTATTCTGAAAGCTGCCATATTGATGATGGAAAGCAGATGCATAATAGCCTCCTGCCGCCACCAGTTCTTCATGAGTTCCCTGCTCCACAATTCTGCCCCTGTCCATAACCAGAATTAAATCCGCATCCTTAATGGATGAGATACGATAAGCTATGATAAATATCGTACAGTCCTTTTCTATGTTTTTCAGCTGCTTCTGAATATAGCTCTCTGTTTCCATATCCACTGCGGAGGTAGTATCATCCAGAATTAAGATAGCAGGGTCCTTTAAAAGAGCTCTCGCCAATGAAATCCTCTGCTTCTGGCCTCCGGAAAGCCCCACTCCTCTTTCCCCTACAATGGTATCATATCCCTCCGGCATATTCTGAATAAACAAGTTTGCATCGGCCATCTTAGCCGCTTTTTTGACCTCCTCAAAGCTGCAGTGGGAACGCCCGTAAGCAATATTTCCTTCTATGGTATCTGAAAACAAAAACACATCCTGCATGGCCATGCCAATGTTATCCCGAAGGTCATACAAATCCAAATCCTTCACATTAATACCATCTACCAGAACTTCCCCTGAAGAAGCGTCATAAAATCTACACAAAAGATTCATAACCGTAGATTTTCCCGCTCCGGTAGACCCGATAATTCCAACTGTCTGACCCTTTTTTACCTTAAAATTAATATCCGTAATAATGTCCGCATCATCTGCGTGATAGAATACATGCTTAAATTCCACATTCCCCTCAAAATGCTTTCTTTCCACCGGACGCTCCGGCTCTCTTATGTCAGGCTCCTGGCTGTAGGTGGCATAAATCTTTTCTGCGGAAGTGGTAAATCTGTGAATATCATTAATCCACCAGCCTGCCATTCTAAGGGGAACCGTCAGCATCCACAAGTATCCGTTCACTGTAACCATATCTCCCAGGGTAATCTCACCCTGAATAACCATATATCCTCCATACAACATCAGAACCACTGTCAGCACATTAGAGAGAAACTCAAAAATCGGAACAAACTTCATCCAGATTGCAGAGGCATTTAATTCAGCATCCCTGTATGCGTCATTTTCCTTATTAAATTTTCCGATCTCGTAATCCTCTCTTGCAAAAGCCTTTACCACACGATTTCCACTGATATTCTCCTGTACAAAGGTATTCAGTGAAGAAAATTGCTGCCTGATCTTTTGAAATGCAGGGCGCACCCTTTTGGACTGTCCATAGGTAGCCAGTGCAGTAAAAGGAAGTACTATCAGCATACAAAGAGCCAGCCTCACATTCACCGTGAATATCATCAGTAAAGCAAAGCTAAGGAGCAGTATATTTTCATATACCGCATAGATAACATACGCAATAAAATGACGAATTGCATCCATATCACCTGTCTGCCGGGACATCAGATCACCTGTACGGTTTTTATTGTAAAAGTCAAAGTCCTCCTGTAGAAGCTTCTTGTATACCGCATCTCTCATGCTGTAAAGAACTCCCTGTGAACAGATTTCAAACATAATCTGAGAGCTGAATCTCAAAATTCCCTTTATGATGGTTACTCCCATCAGGCATCCTATCATAACAGGCAGAAGCTCCCTGTTCCCTGCCCCGATTACATCATCAACAATAATTCCCGATATGTAAGGACTTACAATAGTAAGCATAGCAATGCCTGTAGTCATAAGCAGCCCCAGCGCCATTTTTACCCTGTATTTTTTTAAAAAAGAATAAACCCACTTAACTGGTGTCATAACTGATCTCCTGTTCATTACTTTATCAAAAAGCAAGCTACTTTCAATATAAGAGGTTCTGTCTCCATTTCATATAATAGAACCAGTCAAAAATAGAATATTTCTATTTTATTCTTGCAAATAAATTTAGGAAGAAATACACTAGTAGCAGAGACTGTTTTTCCAAAACGAATAATTGCTGAAAATATTTATTTTCTGCTTAAACTAAAATTATATAAAGAAAAAGGAGAGCGAATTTGAAATGACCCCAAATGATAATTTAAAAACCTACTCTTTAAAAGAAATGAAAAATTACAAAATTCACGGAAGAACTGATGAAAGCCAGTATCCCCTGCCTTTATTTTTTAACGGAAGCGGAATTGAAGTAAACGCAACAGGCAGCGAACTGTGGATTGACGTTGAAGTGGATTGCGATACTCATGAGCCTTGGATTTGGACCGCATTAAACGGAGCCTTTATGAGCAGACAAATGCTGCTGCCCGGCTCTTATTCCATTTGCCTTTTCAGAAGCATGAGTCCTGAAGCTGTCAAAAATGTTAAATTTTTTAGAGAACTGCAGGCTATGTCAGAGGACAACCGCTGTTGTTTACTGATTAAAGGCTTTCGATCTGACGGAAGCTTCCTTCCTGTTTCCGACAGACGCTTTAAATTGGAATTCATCGGTGACAGCATCACCTCCGGCGAGGGAACCTATGGCGCAACAGAGGACACCGACTGGCTTGCTATGTATATGGGTACCAGCCGTAATTACGCCAGAATGGTCTCCGATGCATTGGATGCGGAATACCGCCTGGTTTCTCAGGGCGGCTGGGGAGTTCTGTGTGCATGGGACAACGATCCCCGTCACAATATTCCTTCCCGATATGAAAAAATCTGCGGCCTTGCAGAAGGAGAAATGAATGAAAGGTTAGGTGCCGGCAAGCCTTATGATTTCCAAAGCTGGAAGCCGGACGCTATCATTGTCAATCTGGGCACCAATGATGCAAGCTCCTTTAACCAGCCGGAATGGATCAACCCCGTTACCGGAGAAACCTTTAAGCAGCACAAGGAACCTGACGGAAGCTACAATCAGGACGACCTTAACCGCTTTAAGCAGGCAGTAATTGATTTTCTTATTATGATCCGCCGAAATAACCCTGATTCTCATATTGTTTGGGCATACGGCATGCTTGGATACGACCTGACCTTTGCTATCACAGATGCCATGAACTCGTACCAGAAAACTACCGGAGATATTAACATTGCCTTTCTCCAGCTTCCAAGCACGACAACGGAAACAGTTGGTTCTCATGCTCATCCCGGTGAAAAGTCCCATGCCAGAGCCGCAAAGGTTATTATTGAATATCTACAGACAATTTTGGAGGCGTGAAACACGCCTCCTTTGATTGACTATAGGTGCTTTAGAAAATCAACAATCTCCTTTGTAATATTTTCTATTTTCCCGTCTATCCATCTCTGTCTGGATGTAGATATACGCTTAAGATAACTCTTGTCCTTGAATGAATTTTCTACTCGTCTTACAATATCCTCCATGGTGTTTTCGCGCATCAGAGTATCATTGAAAACCAACAATTTTATGTATTGTAATAACTTCTCAGTATCTACATAATCCTTCAAATAATATATATCATAAATGTCCTTATACCTTTTATCGTTGACACCAAAGATAAGAAGAGCCCGCAGTTTTTCAGTAACTGCTTGCTCTCTGGAATTTTTCAGCAGACTTACTCCTTCATCATCCATACAAACATCAAAACAATATTCCTCTTGTTCCAGTTCCAAGTGTTTATGTACTCCTATGTCAATTTTACTTTCAACAAAGTTGCCTTCCTCATCCGTAATTCGTACTTTAATGGATTTTCCATGATAATCCTGATGTTTAAGCTCTTCAATATTCCCAATAATCTCCAATGTAATTCCTTGTAAACAATTTAATTTTTTATAAATTCTCTAATTGCTTCATCTTCTATGGAATAATGCATAAAATCTAAATCAATGTCCCTTGTAGCACGTCTGTTATTATTGGTCAAACTTCTCATAACAACACCCCCCTTAACCGTTATATTTCTGCTAAGAGGACCATCTGCAATTGCCTTTAATACAATATCCTGGCATACTCGTGCGGCTGCCAGTTCCCTTGTCAGTCCATCTTCATAGTACATTTCCATCATTTGTTGCAAATTCATCTATTAAAAAACCTCCTCTTCAAGTGCCTTCTTTATCATTTTGCTCTTTGGAAAAATATCAGCATATTCCTGTATCCTCCAGATTTGAAGTTCTTCAATTATCCGCCGGTAATTACCAATAATTTCTTTATACAAATCATATGGCATAGATTTTTTATTTCTTAACAGTTCTATTAACATTCTCTCTTTATCATAAATTTTGACAGTTACACCATTTATATTTTTTTTAGTAACACCCAACATTAATAAATCATCTCTGACATAAATTTGTACAATTCTGGAATCTAAAAGTTTAGCTGCTTTTGCTTTTGTTGCGATATAGTATTTTTCCGGTATCACATCCGTCAGGTCATGACAATAAAATGCATATTCACCCGTTAAGATTGCGTTAGGATATTTCTTAACAATGATCTCCAATTCCTCTGCATAACGCTTTGTTGAATACAGACCGACTTCTATACGATATATCTGCTCTTCCGCTAAAGCTTTCTTCAACTGATAATCACTTCCATATCTATCTATGCACTCCGTATAAGTTAAAATCATTTAGGTATACCTCGGTTAATTTTATAATTTTTCCGTACTTATCTTAAATATATACTCTTATTATCTATTTGTCAAAGTAAACCTCGGTAATAATAAAAAATTTACCGATGTTTACTTTGTTAATTTTTCTTATACAATATTATATACAAATAAATAAAACTTATTTATCCTCCTCATCTCCTTCAATTGCTTTCAGCTCCAGCATTCTTTCTCTTCGTCTTCCGATACTTGTCAGTATCACAAAAACCACAAATGTTATTACAAAAATCATTCCTGCATATACCGCAGCACATATCAGAACTCCGTTAATATTATTCTGATGCCACTTCAGACCCGAAACTGCTCCCAAAATACCTCCTGCAATTCCTGCAACCAGACTGTATCCCAGACAGGCTTTCATACCCGGTATTTTCCTGGACTGATAGCTCCAAACACCTTTTCGCACCCAGCCAATCAGAACAAACACACTGGTAACCATAAACACAATCCATTCTCCCAGAACCTGATCACCTTTATCCATGATAATCCCCTGAATAACCAAAGCTGCAAAAAGCATCCAGTACATCAGCCAGAAGCCGTAATGCTCCACCACCATCAAATCTCTTTCCTGTCTTTCATCTACCTTTTTAGAAAATACTTTTTTCAACCAACTCATATAATAACCTGACCTTTCTTCTTATTTCATATGCCATTATGTTATTTCATAATTTCCACAAGGACTATTCTTCCTCAGACTCTTCCCAGAACAATTCATCCAATGTCTTACCCAGTGCTCTGCATATGGAAAGACAAAGCTGAAGGGATGGATTAAACTTTCCTGCCTCAATCATTCCGATGGTCTGTCTGGTAGCGCCCACCAAATCGGCAAGCTGCTCCTGAGAAAGATCTTTTTCAATTCTTGCAATTTTCATCTTCTTATTTTTCAAAAAAATCCTCCTTTCGTCCTCTGACAATATTAATATATTCTTTATTTGTCTTTTTGTCAATTATATTTTACATTTTGTTTTATAAATTTTTCTTTTTGACAATTTTATTTTTTGCTTTACTTTTATTAGCACTTATAATAACATAAAATTATGCTTTTACTTTGCTAAGTGTTTAAAAAGGAGGCCGCCGCATGGATGAACATACCAAAAAGATGATTGCTCCCATCATCATAACAGTATTTATTGTACTTTATTACACAGGATTTGCCGCCGTTTGTCTGGTTGTTCAGGACATTCCCCTGCCCCTTAGATGGTTTTTCGGACTCATTCCTCTGGTGCTTGCCGGAGTTATGATATATGTACTGTTAACAAGAATAAAGGAAATAAGGAGCGGAGAAGAAGATGATCTTAGTAAATACTGATTACATTACAGGAAAAGAATTGGAAATGCTTGGTCTTGTAAAGGGCAGCACTATTCAATCCAAAAACATTGGACGCGATATTACCCAAAGCTTTAAGACCATAATAGGCGGCGAGCTTGGCGCTTATACGGAAATGATGAACGAGGCCAGAGCTCTTGCCACCAAGCGTATGGTTGCGGAAGCTGAGCAAATGGGAGCAGATGCAGTTGTTAATATCAGATATGCTTCCTCTGCTGTTATGCAGGGAGCTGCCGAAGTTATTGCCTATGGCACTGCCGTAAAATTCAAATAAAACTTTTATGCTAATGCAAACTGACTGTTGTACAGTTCTGCATAAAATCCTTTCTTTTCAAGCAGTTCCTGATGATTGCCCTGCTCAATAATGTGCCCGTCCTTCATAACCAGAATAACATCTGCATTCTGAATGGTGGAAAGTCTGTGAGCTACTATAAAGCTGGTTCTTCCTTCCATCATGGCAGCGAAAGCCTTCTGAATTTTGATTTCCGTTCTGGTATCAATGGATGAGGTAGCTTCATCCAAAATCAACATAGGCGGCAGACTCAGCATCACTCTGGTGATACATAAAAGCTGTTTCTGCCCCTGTGAAAGGTTTCCTCCGTCCTCCCCTATCATGGTATCATATCCATTGGGAAGTCTTCTGATAAAGCTGTGTGCATGAGAAGCCTTTGCAGCTGCAATAATTTCCTCCTCGGTTGCCTTCGGCTTTCCTACCGTAATATTATCCCGTATGGTTCCCCTCTTTAACCAGGTATCCTGGAGCACCATACCGTATGAGGTTCGAAGTGATTTTCTTGTAATATCCCGAATATCGGTTCCCTCTACACTGATAGACCCCTGATCCACATCATAAAACCGCATAAGAAGATTAATAATGGTAGTCTTTCCGCAGCCGGTAGGGCCTACTATCGCAATTCTTTGCCCCGGATTCACATGAAGATTTAAATTCTCTATCAGCTTTCTGTCAGGCACATAGGAAAAAGCTACATCATCAATATCCACCCTTCCCTCGGCATCCGTAAGCACCAGGGCATCCTCCTTATCCGGAACCTGCGCTTCCTCCTCAATCAACTCAAAAATTCGTGATGCACAGGCAAGGGCATTTTGCAGCTCCGTAATAACACCGGAGATTTCATTAAAGGGCTTTGTATACTGATTTGCATAGGAAAGAAAACAGGTCAGCTGTCCTACCGACAGGCCGCCTCGTATTACTGAAAGCGCACCGGTCAAACCTACTCCCATATATACCAGACTGTTTACAAACCGGGTACAGGGGTTAGTCAGTGAGGAAAAGAAGATCGCACGAAGAGAACACTTCTCCAGCCTTTCATTAATTTCATCAAATTTCTCCAAGGTTTCATCCTCTCTGTTAAAGGCCTGAACCACCTTTTGATTACCTACCATCTCATTGATTAGAGCAGTCTGCTCTCCTCTGGTTGCAGACTGCAGCTGAAACATGCTAAAGGTCTTCCGGGCAATAAAGCTTGCCACCAAAAGCGACACCGGAGTAATCACCACCACAACCACTGTAATCCCTATATTTTCGGACAGCATAAAACCAAGGGTTCCCAAAATCGTGATCACCCCCGTAAACAGCTGGGTAAATCCGATCAGCAGTCCGTCCGCAAACTGATCTACGTCCGCAACCACCCGGCTGACAATATCCCCATGAGAATGGGCATCTAAATATTTCAGGGGAAGCTGCTCAAGCTGCCTGAATGCCTTTTTCCTGATATCCTGAATAACACTGTACACAATTCTATTGTTGCAAATACTCATAATCCACTGTGTCAGCGCTGTCAACACAATGACTACCGCCATCTTCTGCAGGATTCCGAAGAGTCCCTGCCAAAATCCTTCCGTTCCGATCAAATTCAGCATATCCACCGCATCACCGGTAAGGATAGGCAGATACAAGGTCAACGCAACAGAAATAACCGCCATTACCATGGTAAGCACCAAAAGCAGGCTGTAGGGCTTAATATATTTTATAACCTTAACCAATGTTTCCTTTTGTTTATTCTTCTTTTCATTCTGCTTCATTTCCATCATCCTCCGGTCCATGCTGTTTCTCAAACTGGGAATAATAAATTTCCTGATATACCTGACAGCTTTCAAGGAGTTGTTCATGTTTTCCCATTCCTGCCACACAACCGTCATCCAACACGATAATTAAATCGGCATGCATCAGTGAGGATGCTCTTTGGGAAACAATGAAAACCGTTGTCTCGCCCGGCATTTCCTTAATGGCCTTGCGAAGCCTTGCATCCGTGGCATAATCCAGTGCGGAAGCGCTGTCGTCCAAGATCAAAATCTCAGGTTTCTTCACCAACGCCCTTGCTATGGAAAGTCTCTGCTTCTGACCGCCGGACAGATTTCTTCCCTCCTGCTCAATAGGAGCATCCAGACCGCCCTCCTTTTGAAGTACGAACTCCTCCGCCTGAGAAATGCGCAGTGCCTGCCAAAGCTCCTCATCCGTAGCATTTTCGTTTCCCCAAAGCAGGTTTTCACGAATGGTTCCTTTGAAAAGTACTGCTTTCTGCATAACAATTCCAATCTTATCTCTAAGAGCCGTCACATCATAATTCCGCACATCCACACCGTCTACCCGCACACAGCCCTTTTCCACGTCATAAAACCGCGGTATCAGATGCACCAGAGTAGTCTTTCCGGAGCCTGTTCCTCCGATTACACCGATGGTATCGCCTTTCCCCGCATGAAAGGTAATATCTGTAAGAGCTTCCTCACCGCCCTCATGATATTTCATGGACACACTCTCAAAATCCACAGTGCCCTGCTCCTTACCTGCTATTTCAGATGCTCCGTCCTGCCGGGACATGCCGCCCGGAATTTCAAAGACACTTGCAATTCGATTGCCGCAGGCAAAAGCTTTGGTTACAGTAATAATCAAATTAGCCAGCTTTACAAGCTCTACCAAAATCTGGGACATATAATTAACCAGAGCGACCACCTGCCCCTGGGTAAGTATTCCCATTTCCATTCTGACAGCTCCGGTATAAATCAGTGCAATCAAGCCTCCGTTTATAATAATATAAGTAAAAGGATTCATCAGCGCTGATATCCTTGCCGCCATCATCTGAATCTTTCTCAGCGCATCCGTCTGCCTGTCAAATTTTTCTATTTCATTGTCCTCTTTGCCAAAAGCCCGGATTACCCTTACACCGGTGAGATTTTCCCGCGTAGTTCCAAGCACCCGGTCCAGATTACTCTGTACCCTGCCGAAAAGAGGAATGCTTGCCAGCATAATGCCGAAAACTACCACAGAAAGCAGCGGAATTACAACCACGAAAATCAATGCAGCCTTTACATCTACGGTAAAAGCCATAATCATTGCGCCAAACACAATAAAGGGGGAGCGCAGAAAAAGGCGCAGCACCAGATTTACTCCCGACTGCACCTGATTAATATCACTGGTCATTCTGGTAATCAGCGTTGAGGTTCCTTCCTTGTCCATATTGGTAAAGGATAGGCTTTCAATATGAGCAAACAATGCATGACGCAGCTTTGTAGCAAAGCCTACCGCCGCCTTTGCAGCAAAAAACTGTGCCGTTACGGAACTGGCCAATCCAATAAATCCAAGTGCTGCCATAATCAGACACATTTTGACAACATAACCCTTGTCACTGTTTGCAATACCCACATCAATCATGGATGCCACAACCAAGGGCACTATAAGCTCAAAAGAAGCCTCCAGCAATTTAAACAGAGGCCCCAAAACACTTTCTTTCTTATAATCCTTTAAATAGATTAATAAACTTTTCATTGTAATTCTTATCCTTTATCCTAACTTTACTAATTCAGAAAGTTTTCTATAATAACTGCTTCGGCTGCTTCCTCGCTAAGTCCAAAAGTATTCAGCTTAATCAGCTGCTCATTATTGATCCTTCCGATAGCTGCCTCATGAATAATTGCCGCATCGACATGATTAGCGTCAATTTCCGGTATAGAACACACCCTTGCCTGATCCATAATAATAGAATCACATTGAATATGAGCATGACAGGGTGCATTTCCAATTGCCTTAGGATGAAATATCTGCTTTGAATTACCCTTTGCAACGGAACGGGAGACTATCTGTGCAGAGCTTCCGGCGCCGTTTAGAGAGACATCCATATTGGAAACTGCACTCTGCTGCCCATGGGTCATAAGCTTCTCCACCACAAAAAGCTTACTGTCCTCTCCCATGATTACCTCCGTCTCACGCTTTGTAGAATCAACTCCCTTAATCTGCGCTGTATCCAACGTAAATACGGAATGCTCCTCCATAATAATCTTCGTAACAGGATTTAGTATCCGGGCACCTGTCCCTTCTCCTTCCCCGTAATGCTTCTCCTCATAACGGACATTGGCGTTTTTACCTACGTGGAAGGTATGAATTCCATCATGGCGGCTGTCATTACAGCCGCTGTTATGAATGCCGCAGCCTGCCACTATGGTGACCTCTGCGCCATCTCCAATATAAAAATCGTTATACACCTCATCCACCATGCCGGAAGCCGCCACTACAACCGGAATGTGAACCTGCTCACCTTTTGCATCACTGCTGATGTATACATCAATTCCCTGTTTATCTTCTTTACGTTTAATCTTTATATGCTCTGTATTTCCATGGCACAAAGAGTATCCGTTATATCTTAAATTGTAGGCACCCTCCTGCTTAAATCCCTCACCGTCAATCTTTTCCAGAATCGACGCTGTTACCTGATCTATTTCTGCCACTGTAATCTTCCTTTCTTTTACTGCCTTAAGTCTTCAATCATGCCTTGTGGCGCTGATTTCTGCAGATACATCCGGTATCCTTATCCACAAGATCCGGAAAAACCTCCTCTTTCGGCCCAAGGGCATCTATTTTTCCATCCTTAATCACCATGATACGATCAGCCATCTGTATAATTCTTTCCTGATGGGATATCAGAATAAGACTTTCCTTTTTTCCTGCATGCAGCTCTTCAAATTGTTTTACCAGCATAGAAAAGCTCCACAAATCTATTCCTGCCTCCGGTTCATCAAAAATACATATTTTGTGAGGCTTTGCCAGAACAGAAGCGATCTCCAGACGCTTCATTTCTCCTCCTGATAAAGTACCGTCCACCTCCCGGTTCAGGTACTCTCTTGCACAAAGTCCTACTCCGCTTAACAGATCACAGCATTTTCTCTCCGACAGCTCTTCGCCTGCTGCCAATGAAAGGAAACGTGATACTGTCATCCCCTTAAATCTGGGGGGCTGCTGAAACGCAAAACCAATACCCGCATTTGCACGCTGCGCAATAGAATAATCGGTAATATCTACACCGTCCAGCATTATGGTACCCTCATCTAAAGGCTCAATGCCCATAAGAAGCTTTGCCATGGTAGATTTTCCACCGCCGTTAGGACCTGTAATAACCAGCATCTCCCCATTCTTTACGGTAAAGCTGATACCCTCTATAATACTCTTCTCCACTCCGTTATCAACAGGATGGAACACCAGATTCTTGACTTCCAGCATCTTAATAACCATGCCTCCTTTTAAACCTGTAAGCTTGTGCTTCTACTTTAAATACTCTTCATACTTCTCGTTTGTTTCGTTCAGGAAAACAATACCTAAAATTCCAGGTCCTGTATGAGCACCAATAGCACATCCTACTCTTGCCTCCAAAAGCCCCTTCACATGATACCTGTCCACCAGTTCCCTTTTAATATAGTCATATGACTCTATATCAGTTCCGTAGCAGACTCCGACCACCTGATTTTCTAAGTTTTTCCCCTTTTCGCCAACCATATCCAAAATTCTCTTCTGCGCCTTCTTCCAGCCGCGAACCTTTTCCACAGCCTTAAGCGATCCTGCTTCGTCAACAATGATTATGGGCTTAATGTCCAGCACAGTTCCTGCCAAAAACGAAGTCCTGCTCAGTCTTCCACCCTGAAACAGGTAACCTAACTCAACTACGGTAACCACATGCTCCATATGCTCACAAAAGAACCTTGCAGCCTCAATGATCAATTCCTTAGGTGCGCCGTTTTTCTGCATCCGCAAAAGCCTCTCCACCACCAGACCGTATCCTACAGATGCGCACTTGGAATCTATGATGGTCAGCTTAAAATCAGGATACTCCTCAAGCACTTCCTCATATGCTAAATTTGCGGCATTAAAGGTTCCTGCAATTCCCGTAGAAAAGCAGATATACAAGACCTCATCCCCTCTCTTCGCAAACTTGAGAAAATGCTCATGAAACATATATTGATTAATATGATAGGTCTTAATTTCCTTACCGGATGCCTGAATCTCATAAAACTGATCCGGAAAAATTGTCTCACCATCAAAATAATCCTTACCCTCAATGGTAACCGGCGTAGGCATTACATACAAATTATATTCCTTGATTACGCCCTCCGGTATATCGGATGCAGAATCCGTAATAATACAAAAACCCATCTCTTTGTCCCCCTTAATTTCATTTGATCATAAAACCAATATAACTATACTACATTTACGTCCTTAATGCATCTTAAAAATTTCTAAATGAACCATCTTATCAGTAACCTGCCTGCACATACGGCATAAAATAATTCAAAAAAGCAGGTTTTTAATATGCGTTCCGATCAGATCACACCAAGAATTGCCTTTACCCAGCTGCTTCAATATGAACGTCCCCAGGCTGCTGCATGGATCACTGGCAGCTCTGCCGCTCCCAGGCTCAGCGGTCTTGTCAAATTTTACCGGACATCCTACGGCGGCGTTCTTGTAGAGGCAGAAATTTTCGGCCTTCCCAATATTGAACAGCAGGGATCCTCAGACTTTTATGCCATGCATATTCACCAGTTTGGAGACTGCTCCGGTAACTTTTCAAAAACCGGAGAACACTATAATCCTTCAGGACAAATGCATCCCTACCATGCCGGCGACCTTCTTCCCCTTCTGGGAAATCAGGGCTATGCATGGTCTGCATATTATGATAAGCGCTTCACCGTGGAGGAAATTATAGGAAAATCCGTAATTATTCATTCCGGGCGGGATGATTTTACAACTCAGCCCTCAGGTGACCCCGGAACCAAAATAGGCTGCGGGGAAATACAACGGATAATCTAAATAAGTGCCGCTTTTAAAAGCGGCACTTACAATTACATCATATCTTCGATCATTACAGTTCTATACTCCGGATCTGTTCCCAAATCCACATTCACCTTATCCATTCTTCTGACCAAAGGCCTCTGGGAATTCATATCATTGCTGACCACTACTGCAACTTCCCCATTGGATAGTCTAAGTGTAAATCCATTAGGATAAATAGGAAACTGCCTTGCAAAAATTTCTACGATATTTTTATCAAACAATGTCCCCACATTGCTCATCAGGTATTCCATTGCATATGCCGGAGAATAAGCCTCTCTGTACTTTCTCTGTGCCGTAAAAGCATCATAAGTATCTGCTACTCTGATAATTCTCGGGAAAATCCCCAGCTTTTCCTCTGTAATTCCATAATAGCCGGAACCGTCCAAATTTTCGTGATGAAACAAAATAGAGTTTCTTGCCACGCTGGAAATAAAGGGATAATCCTTTAGTATCTCATAAGAGTACATCGGATGTTTCTTCATCTCATCCATTTCCCTATCATTATAAACATGCTTGGCATTCAGTACCCTCTTTTTTACATCGAATTTTCCGATATCATGTAACAGGCCTGCAACTGCCAGATTTTCCAGCTGCTCCTCATTCATTCCATAGCCAATTCCTATTGCAATACAATATACCGCAACCGACACACAATGCCTGTATTCATAATTCTTATCGTTTTTAATATCCAGAAGATCAAGCTTTAGGGTTTCCTTATACTTCATCTCCTGTACCATTTTTTTCGCTATGGAAACACAGGCTGGGTAATCACTTTTGTACAATGCTTCAAAAGCCTTCGTCCTTAGTTCGTCCGGAATCACATCATTAACGACAATATCCTCAAATCCCGGTGTGTCAACGTAAGCGCCTTGAAATCCCATACTCACGATACGTTTAAGTAACGTCGATGTAATTCTTGTTCCTGCCCCTATAAGCAGTCTTCCGTCTTCTCCCACAATTGCCTTTGCAAGCAGCATATCGGGACTTAAATTTTCTTTTCTCAGATATTGCATACCATGCCTCTTTATCTTTCTGTGACTAATTTCCTATAAAAGAAATTATAACAGAATTCTTTTGGAAATACACCTGGTATTTTTACGCCTGTACTTCCTTCTCTGTCACGAAAAACGTAAACTCACCACTATCCAAAATTCTGCTGCCATCATCCCTGATCTTAACTTCAAATACTGTTAGATGCCTTCCCTGCCTAAGCTGTACTGCCTCACAATACACATAATCGATGTTAGCTGCAGGAAGCAGAAAATTCAGATTCCCGGACACTGTAGTGACAAAATGGCCGCCCATACATGCAGCGCTTCCTGCCACAATATCTGCCATGGAATAAAGACTCCCTCCATGCAAAGTTTTGTAGGGGTTGAGCAGTTCCTCCTTATACTTCATTCTTGCCAGACCATAGCCCTCTTTAAGCTCCAGTATTTCAATCCCAAGAAATTTCATATAAGGATTGCTCTCAATAACATCCCTCATTGCCTGCTCCCGTAAAAGCAGTGTTTGATTCTCCATTTTTAGCCTCCGTGCTGCTTATATTAATGATGAAACAATCTGATGCCTGTAAATGACATAACCATATCATACTTATCACAGCACTCTATTACCAGATCATCTCTTACAGAGCCGCCGGGCTGCGCAATATATTTCACTCCGCTCTTGTAAGCTCTTTCGATATTATCAGAGAACGGGAAGAATGCATCGGAACCAAGGGTCACATCCGTATTTCCATCCAGCCATGCCCTCTTTTCCTCTCTGGTAAATACAGGAGGCTTCACCTTAAAGCGCTTCTGCCATTCTCCCTCACGAAGTACATCTTCATACTCGTCACCGATATAAACATCTATGGTATTATCCCTGTCCGCACGTCCCAAGCCGTCTGCAAACTGCAGCCCAAGAACCTGAGGAGCCTGACGAAGATACCAGTTATCAGCCTTCTGCCCTGCCAGTCTTGTACAGTGAACTCTGGACTGCTGTCCTGCACCGATACCGATGGCCTGTCCGCCCTTTACATAGCATACGGAGTTTGACTGCGTATACTTAAGCGTGATCAGAGAAATCTTCATATCAATCAATGCCTCTTCCGGGATCTCCTTATTCTTAGTCACGATATTGGAAAGAAGGCCACCATTAATATCCAGCTCATTTCTTCCCTGCTCAAAGGTGATGCCATAAACCTGCTTTCTCTCTATGGGCGCAGGCACATAGGAAGGATCGATCTGAATAATATTATAGCCGCCCTTTTTCTTTGCTTTTAAAAGCTCTAAGGCTTCATCCGTATAGCCCGGCGCAATCACACCATCGGATACCTCCCTTTTAATCAACCTTGCCGTATCAGCGTCACACACATCTGATAATGCAATGAAATCTCCAAAGGAAGACATTCTGTCTGCACCTCTTGCTCTTGCATAGGCGCAGGCAAGGGGAGAAAGCTCTCCCAAATCATCCACCCAATAAATTTTAGCAAGGGTGTCGGTAAGAGGCAGTCCCACTGCCGCACCTGCAGGGGAAACATGCTTAAAAGAAGTTGCTGCCGGCAGCCCGGTAGCCTCCTTAAGCTCCTTTACCAGCTGCCAGCCATTAAAGGCATCCAGAAAATTGATATATCCCGGCTTGCCGTTCAATACAGTAACGGGAAGGTCACTGCCGTCCTCCATAAAGATTCTGGAAGGCTTTTGATTGGGGTTGCATCCGTATTTTAATTGAATTTCATTCATAGTTTCTCTCCTCCTTAAGCCTGATTGCTTACATCCATATTCACATATTTTACTTGTTTTTGTTTACAATTCTTGTCTCATAGCTTCCGGTTTCAATATCGATAAATCTAACAAACAGGGAAACCTTGTTCTCCTCATTGAGACTCTCCCATACCTTGTCCGTAAAGGTATCAATATCACCCTCAATCGCTACCGGCTTCGGCTCACCCTCAAAGCTGGGAAGCGGATTACCGTCATGCATATAGGTATGAATGAAGCGCCCCTGCCCTGCTGACGGATTTTCATAGGAATAGGTGTATCTGTTGCAGGCGCCGGGATCACCGTTATTGCTCTTTAAAATGGACATGCAATAGTCATACTGTCCCTGCTCAACGTGCATGACCCCGGAAATTCTGGGGGTATAATTAGGGCCGTCAGGCTCGAACCTACGGCTTCTTAAGGACTGTTCAAAGGTAAGCCCATCCTTCATTCCGTCATAAACGGTATCCGTCTGATCCCCGTTCGTCACGATAGTCAAATCATTCAAAACTCTCACCGGTGCATAAATAATAAGGCTGGGATCCTCCAGCTTGGAAGGATCAAAGGCTTCCGTTCTGATACCCTCCCCCTCCTGTGCAAATATACGATTACGGCTGTTAGAGCTTCTTCCCATAATAAAATATGCGGTTACCGCTTTCTTTCCGTCAGCTGATCTTCCGATTACAATTCCTCTGCCGGGGTAAGCATTTTCCTTAAGCTGCTGTGTCAATGACAACATTTCCATTTCCTTTTCCTCCGTTTAAAATAAAAAATTGTACATAAAAACGCCTGGGCGCACTTCTGCCATGCTGCCCAGACGGTCGGCTCAAATACAACAATACACTCCCTGTAGGTTATCCTACACAGGCTGATGCCTGCTTCCGTCAGTTGTGTATCTATTCCTATCATATATAAAATATTTCCCGATTGCAAGAGGCTTTTAGAAAACAAGCTGTACCAAAAGCATATAGCACACCGTTCCCCCGGCAATGGAAATCAGCATTTGTCGTTTCCACAGATGCAGCGCTGCTACCACTACTATAGAGATTGCTTCCGGTATTCCATGACTTCCGGCAAACAAACTGACATTTTTCAGGCAGTAGATTACCAAAAGGCCAAATACCGCGGAAGGAAGCACCTTCCCAAGATATTGTATATACTTAGGTGTAGGTTTTCCTGCCGGAAATAAAAGAAAAGGAAGAAAACGGGTAAGCATGGTTCCCAATACCACCATTCCGATTGTAATAAGCTGCTGCGTAAGTGTCATGCCTTTTCTCCTCCTTCCAGCTTGCCTCTCATCAGGGTCAGGGATACAAAAATAGCAAGCATTGCCGGAATAATAAAATTATCAGCTCCAAAAGCAATCAAACATAGAAGGGATAAGCCAATTCCCATAAGGGCGCTGACATGATTTTTCTCCTTCAGCCACTGCTCCATAAAGATGACGACAAACATGGCCGTCATGACAAACTCCAGCCCTTCCGTGTTAAAATGAATGAAAGAACCAAAAATTCCGCCTAACGCAGCTCCGAAAACCCAATAACAATGATTAAGAAGCGTTACAAAAAACATAAACCAGCCCTTATCCACATCCTCCGGAATCTGAGCCGTATAATTAATAGAAAAGCTTTCATCGCACATCCCAAAGATCAGATAAAACTTTTTCCATCCCGTTCCTTTATACTTGTCCAACATAGAAATTCCATAAAACAAATGCCGTGCATTAATCATCAGTGTCATAACGAAAGCCTGCAGCGGATTAAATGCACCAAGCAGCATATTGACTGCTACAAACTCCATTGAGCCTGCAAAGATAGTAAGGCCCATAAGCATGGGATACCAGAAACTAAACCCCGATACATTCATGTAAATTCCATACGTCATCCCCAGAAACCAAAATCCCGCAAAAATAGGAATGGTATGAGGAAACGCCGCCTTAAGGGCTTTCTTCATTATAACTGACCTCTTTTGCATATCATTGAAACCTCTCAAACCTTTAATTCATAATTTTCAATATCCCGGTATGCCCCCAGCTTATATCCCACCTCATGCATACAGCCGCAATATGTAAAGCCATACTTATTATGAAGCCTGATGCTGGCCTCATTTCCGCCTGTTATCACTGAAACAACCATATGGATACTCGCATCTGCTCTGGCCAGCTCCAGGATAGCCTTCATAAGCGTATCAGCTACACCTCTTCTCCGATATGCAGCTCCCACATAAACAGAAAGCTCCACCGTCGAACAATAAGCCTCCTTTTCCCGATAGGAGGATAAGCTTGCATACCCGACGGCATGTCCATCTGTCTCTGCCACCAGAAGCGGATGGTTGTCTATATTATGGGCATCAAACCACCCTCTCCACTCCTCTAAGGTCTTTGGACGAAGATCAAGCGTAGATATTCCATATACTACCTCATAGTTATAAATTTCCAGTAATTCCCCAAGGTCTTTTAGCTCTGCTTTTCGAATCAGCATCATAGTCTCCTTTAGACTTTATCATACTTCCTTGTTATTTACACAATATGCTCTGAAAAAATCCAGAAAACCGTCCTCCACAGCTACCCGATCCAGCTCATCATGCTCCAAATCATAATAATACTTTCCACTCTTAATGTCTATAGATAAACTATCCAGCGGAAATCCTTCCTTATGTATGGAATGAGATACGGAGGTTATAATAAAAGGCTGACTCGCCATGCTTTCCTCCATCGCCTGATAAATATGCTCATTATCCAGTACCAGACAAATGGCATTTCTGTATCTGGCCGTTAAATCCCCGTATTTCCTTGCCAGCCCGGAATAATACTCCAGCATTTCTTCATCCGTAAGATATTTCCCGTTAATCGTTCTCACATGAATACCCGGCTGAAGCTCCCCGGGTATTTCGTCAATATAAAGACCCGAATCGCAGGAGAATACCGGCATTTTAAAGGCCTCATAATACTTAAGGGCTTTCTTTCTGGCATTTTCAAGAGGTGTGCTCCCATCCTCAACTACCTTAGGAATATCCTTTCCCAAATCCCTAAGGCCGATAATTTCAATATCCAGCTCTGACAGCCTTCTTTTCATTGCCGCTATTTTGGCCGGGTTTCCTGTTCCGTATAATAGCTTCATCCTTCACCTTTCCTTCAGCTTTCCAGCTATTTCCTCCAGTCTTTCTTCTGTCAAAATATACCTTTTATAAAAAACAACTACAGCTATTACCAGCCCAATAATAGGCAGAACCGCCATGGTCATGCGAAGCCCCACGATGGAAGCTGCCGAACCGGCTACTTCGGCTGCCTGCGTCGTATCATCACTCAGGTTGCAGACCGTCAAACAGATTGAGGCAATCAGCGCTGCCAAGCCGGAGGCCAGCTTTACCACAAATGTCTGCATGGAAAAAATAACGCTTTCATCCCTCCTGTTATTTTTCAGCTCACCATAATCCACTGTATTGGCAAGGAATACCGTGGTCAGCACCGTCAGCATTCCAAATGCTGTAAACACAAGGAAGCCGGGAATAAATAACAGAAGAATGTTGGACATATTTGTAAATGCTAAAATAAGCAGCACTCCATAGCCCGCAACTGCCATCACAATGCTGACATAGAATACCTTAATAGTACTCATAAATTTACGCAGTAACGGGAAAAACAACATCATGGATAATATTTGAACGGCACCTCCAAAGGTATTAAATAAGGTGTAGCTGTTATACCATGTTTCCCCTCCAAAATCATATTTAAAAAAGTAAATCAAAAGATTGGATGTTATATATAGGGCACAATTAATCAGTACAATGGCTATCACAACCGTCACAGCCTGATCATTTTGTACCAGTGCCTTAAACATCTGCTTTACGGAAGGCGAATCTACATCTACCGTAGATTTTTCCCTGATGGTAATACATGCAAGCACAGTAAAGATAATGAATAAGACCGCTATAATAAATGCAAACCATCGAAAGCCGATCCGTTCATCTCCCTGGCCCAAAGTATAAACACATTTCATAGTAATAATCGTAACAATTGCCGAACCAACGCCTGCACAGGAACGAGCCAGCGTGCTAAGTCCTTCTCTTTCCTTTCCCCCTTCTGTAAATGCCGGTATCATTGACCAGAATGGAATGTCCATCATCGTATAAGTAACACCCCAAAGGACATATGTAATTGCCGCATATGCAACCAGACCGCTGCCAGAAAGTGCAGGAGGCGCAGCAAACATAAAATACAGAACGACTGCATTCGTTATTGTACCGATCAGCAGCCAGGGCCGGAATTTGCCCCACCTGGTTCTTGTCTTTGCCACAATAACACCCATAATCGGATCATTAAATGCATCAAATACCCGCGCCGCCATTAAAATAATGCCCATGGCAATCGCACTCACACCCAGAATGTCCTGATAATAATATAAAATATAGCTGGCAGAGAGCATGTACACCATATCTTTCCCCACTGCTCCCAATCCATATGTGATTTTTTCCTTTAATGATAATTTCATATTTCTTTCTCCCTTGTATCATATCTTTTAGATACTAAATAGTATCTGTCTACAGCTTGCCCTTTGCTTCAACTCTTTTTTCCGATCAAACAAATTAGATTTTTATTTCTTCTGCCCCGTTTTTAATACTGCTGTATTGATTTCCAGGATTTTCACTCCAAAATTTTTTAAGATCAAACTGGCTTTGCAAGAGCTTTTCTTTTAGATTCTTTTCCATAATCAAATCATGCTTATAATCTCTGTTGGACTTGCTGTTTGTCAATTCTTTGATCTGCCTGATATCACAGCTCCTAAGCAATTCATCCTCTAAATTGTTTACCTGTGGAATACAAATCACTTTTTTAACCAAATAGCAATGCTTTAATATTTCAATATTTTTATTCAGTATGGAAATATTCCCTGCATCTGTATCAAAAATTAATATCCTTTTTTAACTGCATTAACCGCAAATTAGTCAATACCTCTTGTGCTACGTTTACTCTTTGAACTTTACCGGGAATGATCAAACCCATATCTGTTTTAAGCACTGAAATAATTTTTTCTTCATCCGCACCTTCTACATAATATTGATAATATCCTTTTTTCCCCATTGTGTACCTCGTGTTTTTAATTATCTTACATACAGTTCAGTCACATTATAAATTAAATCAAGATTAGGAGCTGCTGAAAATAAATCATTTTCAACTGCATTTTTAATGCTGTCTGTATTTCTCTTTAAAAGTGATGACGCAC
>JAUNGK010000240.1 GCA_030524555.1 Bacillota bacterium
AATTGAATTACTTAAAGGTAAAGTTAAGTATAAAACAGCATATTCGCAATATCCCATTGAGTAAAAGCAGCTTAATCGATTAACCTTCATTTCAAAAAGTAGTTGTATTTGGGAAAAGAGTATGCTATTTTATATTAGGTGAAGCAAATAATGCATTTCATGAAATAAAATATTTTACGAAAATGTAAGGTAATTAAAAATCGGATGGTGATTATCAGTGAAGCAATACATAGATATTCATTCCCACATTTTGCCCGGAATAGACGACGGCTCAAAAGATTTTTTGACAAGTATACAGATGCTGAAAACGGCGGTGGATAATGGAATTACTCAAATTATTGTAACGCCGCACAATAAGCCTTTGAGGCGTAATGCAGACCCCTTAAAGATTACTTCCTTAATAGCAGAATTAAAGGGGCGGATGGCAGATGAGGGCATCACAATAGATTTGTATGAAGGAAATGAGCTCTATTACAGAAGCGGTCTTGCACAGGAAATTATGAGAGGAAGAGCGCTTACTATGGCAGGGAGCGACTATGTTCTTGTTGAGTTTGGCCCAATGGATGATTACGACTACATAAGAAATGGGATATACAGTCTGATAGCAGAAGGCTACAGACCTGTTCTGGCCCATGTGGAGCGTTATTCCAAAATAAACGGCAGAGCAGACAGGGTAGAAGATTTAATTGAAATGGGCTGTTACATGCAGGTTAACGCAGGCAGCATTATGGGAGCATTAGGACTTTCGACTAAGCTTTTTACAAGGAAGCTCTTAAAGGAGAAGCTTGTTCACTTTGTGGCAACGGATGCTCATGATGTGAGCAAACGCTCTCCGAAGATAGCAGAAAGTGCTTCCTTTATAGAAAAGAAATATGGGGAGGATTATGGGAAGGAACTTCTTTATGAAAACCCCATGCATGTAATTCGGAATGAATATATCTGAGAACAGGTGCAAAGGCACTATGGAGATGAGAAAAGTATGGAGAAACAGAGAGAAAACGATGAAATTGAAATAGATTTACTGGAGCTTTTAAGTGTGCTCCTTGGCAGGCTATGGCTTATATTCAGTGCAGGGCTTTTTACGGCACTTGTCTGTCTGATACTAAGCAAGTTTGTTATGACACCTTATTATGATTCGACTACCAAGATATATATATTGAATAAAACAGATAATGCTTCCGTTACCTATAGCGATGTTCAGATGGGAACCCAGCTTACTAAGGACTATGCGGAGCTGATAAACAGCAGATATGTACTGGAGGAAGTGATACAGAAGCTTTTTCTTGAGGAAGACTATAAATCGCTTCTTGATAAGGTCAGTGTCAGTACGCCGACGGATACCCGAATTGTTTCCATTACCGTAGAAGATAAGGATCCGGTACAGGCCATGAATATTGCTTACTGTATCAGGGATGTAGCAGGTGAACATATCGAGAATGTTATGGATTTTGAGTCGGTAAATGTAGTAGAGACAGCTAACATGCCAACGGAGAAGGCAGGCCCCAGTGTTGTCAAATGGACACTTATTGGCGGTATGGCAGGTGTATTTCTGATTTGTGCCATTATCCTGGTGCAATACCTTTTGGATGATACCATCAAGTCTTCTGAGGATGTGGAAAAATATTTAGGTTTAAGCACGCTTGCATTAATCCCCGTGGCAGCGGATGAGAGCAGCAATAAGAAGAGAAAGAAGAAACGGAAGTAAAAATATGCAGGAAGTAAAATTACAGTTTGACAAATCAACAAGTGATTATCGTATGAAGGAGGCCTTCAAGACTCTGCGTACCAATATTGAATTCTGCGGCGGAGATGTAAAGGTTATTGCAATAACGAGCTGCACGCCTAATGAAGGAAAATCCAGTATAGCCATGGAGATGGCAAAAGCATTTGCGGAAGCCGGAAATAGAACCATGTTGATCGATGCCGATATGCGTAAATCGGTATTGGTAGGAAGATATAAGACAGGTGCCGTAAGGCAGGGATTGACCCATTGCCTGGCAGGAAAGGTCAATTATCAGGATGTGATGTGTGAAACAAATGTCAGAAATCTTTATGTGACTTTTTCCGGACCGGTTCCACCTAATCCAAGTGAGCTTCTCGGAGGAGAAAAATTTGCATCCATAATCAAAGTTTTAAGAAACTCCTTTGATTATGTGATTATAGATACACCGCCGCTTGGGAGTGTAATCGATGCGGCTGTTGCAGCCAGAAACTGTGACGGCACCGTGCTTGTGGTGGAGAACAATGCAGTGAGCTACAAGTTTGTCCAGAAGGTAAAGGATCAGCTTGATAAAGCGGATGCCCGTATCCTTGGAGTTGTACTCAATAAGGTGGACATGAGCGGCAAGGGCTATTATGGGCATTATGGAAAATACTATGGCAGATATGGGGAGGAAGCAAACACCACGAAAAACGTAATGAAGCCTGTAAGAGCCCAGGACAGTGACAAACGGAAAGCTGTTGGAAACGAGTCTGCCCTGGCAGAAGCAGGTGATAGTGAGGATATCGAATTTATTGAAGATATTTGAGAGGAAAAGAGGATGCTTTCAGGAATAAAGGGAGCGTGGAATAAATGAAGCAAGGGAAAGTAACAGGCATTATACTTGCCTTTTTGAATATGATACTGATCGTGGCTTGTGTGGTCTTTTATCTTGGAATGGACAGAACAGAGCCAAAGCTGGAATTTCAGGCGGCAGAGCTGATCTACAGTGAGGGTATGGAAGAGACATGCCTTCTTGAAGGTGTAAAGGCTTATGATGGCAGGGACGGAGATATTACAGACCGTGTTGTGATTGAGAAGACGATAGAAAACAGAGAGGAAGGCACCATTGTAGTCTTTTATGCGGTCAGTGACAAAGCAGGAAATGTGGCAAAGGCTTCCAGAATATTCAATGCTGTCTATACAGAGAAAAGCAATAAAGACAGTGCTTTAGATCAGCTTATGGAAGCAGGCATAAATGCGGAGTTTAATCAGGATTATGACGCAGATAGTAATGAGGTGGAAGAGAAAACACCGGAGCCTGCAAGCCAGCAGGCACCAACACAAGCACCT
>JAUNGK010000241.1 GCA_030524555.1 Bacillota bacterium
AAATAAAATCCGTATAAAAATAATAATATATAAACGTATGCGTCAAGAAAATATTCGTTGCATGCTTTCCCAGAAATTTCAATACATGACTAAGAATTGGTACATACGCAACAATATCAAATACAAGTAATGGTATCAGAAATGCAAACACATAGCTGTATACAATATGCGTATTGCGAAATAACAGGTAGGAAAAATATATTCCTGCCACTTCGATAATTACCACAAAGCTTCTGGCAAATATATCTTTTTTAAACGCATGAATTTTCTCCATCCACCCCTCATAAGCAAAAGCAGTCCCCTATATTACACCAGGAAGCAGTGATGCAAAAGCAACAGTATCTCTTAAAACAGCCATAGGTAAAAGACAGCCTGCAGGTAATAAGAGATACCTGTATTTCTTATATGTCAAATAAACAAACGGCATTGATACTATGAGCATAACTGCATATGTCAAATACCACCATGTTACATTTATCGTAGGAGTTTCAAAATATGAAGCCAGCCCCAACACATCTATAATCATGTAAACAATACTAAATCCATTTCCCATGTCATACAATTCGCGAATGGATTCCAACGCCACGAATCTTTTAAAAAGGACTGCAAAGATATATATGAATATTACAACAGTTTCCAGCTTTATTAAACGTTTACATACAATCTTAAACCAATATAAAGAAGCATTACTTGTATCGTCTTGTACTTTCATCAGGGAGTGCGTTATGCCAAAAACTGACAAAAAAGCAAAACCGGGAACGCACATTTTACAATATGCACTTATATGCTCAAGCAATATACCATTCGATAATATGGTTGAGACTTCATACATGTCAACCATATCAGATGTAAATAAATGATGTATAAGCATCATAATAATTAGAAGCCCTTTTGTAATCAGAGTATGTTCTTTAGTGAAAGAAATTGTGCTATTCATGGTCTCTCCTATGGCAAATTAAAACAAGATTTCAAGTTCTTCCAGCATATCTTCACCCTTAGCATCTGCAAACACATAAACAACAACGCTCCCTGTTTCTCCCTCAGGGATTTGCAAAACCATATTCTTTTCAAACGGCTTCAACACCTGAACCGTCTCTGTTCCCGCCGTATCACTATTAATAAAAACAGAAACATAAGACAGGTCGTGTTCAAAATCAGACGGTGCAATACGCACATAAGTGTCACCATTTTTATATACCGGTTTTGAAACATACTGTACAGAATTCTTTCCAAAAAAAGCTGCGCATTCTTCATTGATTAAATTATTCGGATTTTCCTGAATGTCCATAGTCAGAAAAATATCCAATGTCTCCGGTAATTCATAAATAAACACATCTTCATTTTCATCCTCTCGGATCGTATCATAAATTCTGTTTGCAGTATGATAACAGCTCTGAATCTCTCCATCCGTCAACGCCATCATTGTTCTATATGGAATACAGGATGAGAGCTTCCAATTGTCCCGCTCAATTGGCATAATAATTATTAGAAGTGTTATAATCACAACCGCTTCCTTAACATGACTCATATTAAAGAAACCGGCAAAAATTTCTCCCAATAGAACCAAAATCATAACCGCAGAAATCGTAAACACAAATGTCAATACAAACCTGCAGCGATTAGGACCTCCACCGCTGCTATAACCCAGGCAAACCGGAAAATATGCCACAATGGGTGCTATCCCATGCAGCAATACCATAATATAGGCATATGTCCTGTCTACGCACTTCCTTTTTCCGGCGATAACACCAATTGCAAACGCTATCACTACTATAATAATAAAAGGAGTATCTATAAGCAGCCATTCCCCAGTCGCAACCACTTCACTAAAACTATATATAATTGCCCTGAAAAAGTGCAGGCCGCTGCCATCTATTATATCATGACGCACATAATTTCCCGGTGCAAGTACGTTTAGCAATGCACCAATCACTCCAACGCCAAAAACCAAAATATCTTTTAAAGATAGCTTTTTCTTTAGCGCCTTAGCTATTATGATCATAAGCATCCAATAACAGCCTATTCCGGCAATTGCCTGACTGCCTCCCGATGCACAAAAAATCACCCCCCCCGCCGCAAAATAATGAAACTTCTTATCTGACATAGTCACTATTGCCAATGCAAATAATAAAAGAGAAAGAGGAATCGTATAACCGGCAGCTCCGGAATACCAGTAAAAAATCTGATACCAGCATTCAAAGCCTAATATTCCCCAAAAGCAGCACATTATCAGAAGCAGCCTGCCTTGCAGAGAGCTAATCTCATCTCTGCAAAGCCCCCATAGGAAAGCGATTATCCCAATAACAAGCGCCAAAGCATTAACTATCATAACAATACGTAACTGAAGTAACCCTCCACCTAATATGGGGTGGAGAAAAACATTTATAAACATTGAAAAATATGCACCCTGCCAGTTCAAAAACATGTGTTTTGCATATCTTAATGCCACCAGAAACAATTCGATAATATTTCCGTCAAATTCCGTCATTGGGAGCTGTCCAAAATCATCCCCACGATAAAATGTCATGGATGCAGCAAGAATAAACGGCAAAGTTATTGCCATAATTATTCCCACCAGCAAAACAGATTGCACACACTTTATACGAAATGCATTATCTTCCTTTAGCTTTATCAACAGTTTTTTTATCATATTGCCTCCAGTTGTTTTCATCACATATTTCGATCCCTTAGCAGACTATGTACTTTTACCACACCTTCCATGGAGCCTGTCCGCTTCCCCAAAGTTCTTCCAGTTGCGTTTTATCCCGCATGGTGTCCATAGGCTTCCAAAAGCCATCAAATTTAAAGGCTGACAATTTCCCATCCTTCGCCAAATTTTCAAGAGGATCCTTTTCGAAATATACATCTCCCTTTATATAATCAAAAACTTCCGGCTCCATTACCATAAAACCAGCATTAACACGTTCCGAATCACTTTCCGATTTTTCTCTAAAACTGGTAATCTGTGAACCATCATCAATAGTCAGGACACCAAAACGCTGCTGTATCTTTGCTGCCGTCAGCGTAACAATAGAGTGATTATTCTGATGA
>JAUNGK010000242.1 GCA_030524555.1 Bacillota bacterium
TGATAAAGTATATTGAAGTCTTAAATGATTTAAAACTTTTAGATGATGTTTTATATTTAAAGATTAAATATGGAACAGATGATAAATTAAAAGTATTATTAGTGAAAAATGGACTGAGTTTGGGATTGGCAAATTTAGTGGTAGATGAATACAGTCAATATCTGAAAGTTGATTATGAAAATAGTATAGTAAAATATGCGCCGGAGATTATTGAAGAAATGAGAAGTCAAGGTGAAAATGAAGTTCTGGTTTATGAGATGCAATATTTTACTGAAATGTAAATTATTGCTGTAAAAGAAGCACGATTGAATTTAAATAGTTCAGTCGTGCTTTTTTCATAAAATAAAATTATTGAATAAGTGAAAAAAGTTAGATATTTATTTTTACTTCTCTATTATATATAAAATAAATGTTTAGACAATACTTGGGTAGATGTGTTATTGGGGGTTCACTAACAGAGTGACAATTCTTCAAAAAAATGACAATAATATAACATGTTCCATTAGCAGGTGAAGCAATAATGTAGCAGTAGCCTATGGAAAACGTGACAACAATATAACACCAGCCCATGAAGTTTCAAGGAAAAATGAGGAAAAAAAGCTAAAAAAATTTGTAGCAACTACTTGACAGCAACGTGGATTGTGCGGGGGAATGATCCTTATTTGTATGGGGAGAAGGTGAAGGCGTATTTAAGACGGGGTGCAAAGCCGATCCGGGGAGAAGACAGTTATCCGAATGCTAAGGTGGGGTATGGGACGCTGTGTGGCGGAGAGTCTGCCTGTTTGAATTTGAAGTTTTTTAGTTTAATAAACACTTTATTCATCATTTATGTGTTGAATAAAGTGTTTATTATTATGGGTTTTAGCCTTGTTGATTAAAATAGCAAAAAAAGATATAAACGGAATGCAGAACGGTAGAATTGGCAAAGAGTTACTTGAAAAAAGCAAAAAAGTGCAGTAAATCGAAAAAAATCATATAAAAAATTTGCAAAAAGTGGATTATAATAAAAGTATTATACGAGGTAACCAATTCACAGTATCTAAAAATATCATAATCTGACCTATAGAAAAGGTAAAGAATGACTATGATAATATTAATATCAATAGCGGGAGGGATATTATGAAGATTAGAAATAGAATATTATTGGCATGGCTTGCAACACTGCTCCTTATGGGGATTGCAATTACAGGAATTTGGTACAGTACAAGCCAAAAATTTACAAGTGTTTATCTGAAAAATGTTTCAGAAAGTACCATGCGGGATGCATATCATGCTTTTGAATATTTATTGACAGATACTTCATATATGGCGACTTTGGCTGCTACTAATGAAGCAAATATTATTGAACCGGTCATACAGCTAAATCGTGAAGAAATCAGTCGGAATGGGCAGTGGAATCAGACATACCTAAATAATCGTCGAATAATCATGAACTATATCAAGAGCTTAAACGGATACAAATACTATATTTCGGGTATTGCTGTTGCAGCAAATAAGCAGTGTGTATTTGCTACAAATTATATTATTCAGGATAAAGAAGCATTATACGAGGATATTGTGAAGCTGGATCAGGAACAATTGAAACACTCCATGGTTATGATGGAGCCAATGCACTTAGAAGGTTTGAAATCCACAGTTTCCAGCGACTATGTACTTCCTGCTGTTCGAGGAATTGTAAACGATGAAGAAGAAATTGTAGGATATGTTATTCTATATTTTGATTATGGAGTTATTGACCAGATGTTTTCGGCAAATTTACCGGAAGGGAGTTTTTTTCAGGTTGTAAATGAAAAAAATGCACTTATTTTTTCAAATAGTGGAAAAGATGCGTCTTATTTCGATTCTCTGGATGATGGATATGCAAAAAATATCTTTGAAGCACGAAGTGTAGGATGGACGTTTCATATGGCAATCCCGTCTGAATTTTATACCGCAGGCATACATAGAACAGCCATGGTGAGCGCAGTGGTTACAGCGTTGATTATCGCAATTGCTTTATTGGCAACCATTGTGATTGTATCGAAGATGACAACGGAAATATCTGTTTTAAGTGGCAAGATGAAAAGCGTATCATCCGGCAATTTGACTGTACGGTATGAGGTAAAAGGGAATGACGAGATTGCCCAGATGGGGAAAACATTTAATCACATGATTGTGCGGATTCAGGAACTGATGGAGAGAGTAACACAGGAAGAACGGGAAAAGAGATTAAATGAAATGGCTTTTTTGCAGGCGCAGATTAATCCGCACTTTGTATCGAATGTCATGAATAATGTTGTGTGGATGGCAAAAATACAACATGCGGATAATATCGTTCCGTTAGTCAATTCTCTGAATGCTTTACTGCAAAATGTTATGCATCAGGACAGGGAATTTATTCCGCTTAAAAATGAGTTGGAGTATGTAGATAATTATCTGGTAATTATGGAATATAGTGGAAGTTATGATTTTGAAATAATCAAGGAAGTAGAAGAGAACACGTTATCTTTGCTTATTCCCCGATTTATTTTACAGCCGATTGTGGAGAATGCGATTTATCATGGATTGCCGGAAGATTTGGCAAAACAGGGGCGGATTGTAATCTCGTCAAAAAGATGCGATAACAACTTGGTGATTATCGTTGAGGACAATGGAGAAGGGATATCCGAGGAGAAAGCAGAGGAAGTATTAAAAAAGAAGAAGGGAAAAGACAGGTCGTTTAACGGAATTGGCGTCGTGAATGTAAATGAGCGAATTAAAATTTATTTTGGAGATTGTTATGGCCTGCATTTTGAGAGTGAAAAAGGAAAATATACAAAGTGCATTCTGACATTGCCAATTGTGGAGGAGGAGATATAATGCAGAAAATAAAAATTATATTAGTAGATGATGAACTGACCAGCCGCAATACGATAAAGAAATATTTGGAAAATAATGATACGTATGAGGTTGTCGCTGATTTTGTCAATGGGAAGAATGCATTGGAATGGCTTCGGAAAAATAAGATTGATATGATTTTATGTGATATGCAGATGCCGGAAATTAACGGGGTAGAATTGA
>JAUNGK010000243.1 GCA_030524555.1 Bacillota bacterium
TAACAGGTTATGGTATCTTGCAGTTTTATCAGAATATCTACGAGCATGATACAGGAAAAAGACTGGCATCAGTTTATGGAATTTATGGATATTTTAGTTTTTTGCATTATTTGATTTCAATTATATCAATTCTGGTAATGGTGCGTGTATTTCAAAACCTGAAAGCCAGACAGTTAGAAAGTGTTGGGCAAAAATTGCTGCAAAGCCAGATTATAGATATGAAAAGGCATATCAAGGAAGTGGAAAAATTGTATCAAGATATTCGGCTATTGCGTCATGACATGGGAAATCATATTCAAACAATAGAAAATTTGCTAGATAATAATGATAGAAAAGATGCTATTGAGTATGCAGCCAGATTGAGAAAGGACTGGCAGGATGTAAGCGTTGAGATAAAATCAGGGAATCCAGTCACGGATGTAGTTTTGCTGGAAAAGAAAAAGGAAGCAGAGGAACAACACATAAAATTTTTTTGCGATTTTCATTATCCTGAAAGAACAAAGATTGATGCTTTTGATGTTAGCATAATTTTAAATAATGCATTAGATAATAGCATGGAAGCTGTAAATGGTACATCACCTTATATTAGCATTTCATCTTATCAAAAAAATAATATTTTCATGATTTTGATAAGTAATAGTTTTGAAGGAAACATTGTGATAGATGATGATACGGAACTGCCAGTTTCTACTAAAAAAGGAATTGGTCATGGTTTGGGTCTTGCTAATGTTCGTAGAGTAGCACAGATGTATCTTGGAGAGATTGCATTTGAACAGGAAGAAGGAAAAGCTACATTAACAGTCATGCTTCAAATAGAATAAAGTAAAACAGGATGCTTGTATTATGATATTTTAATATTACAAGCGTCCTTTTCTTTTTGGTTCACAACAGAAAAAGGTTGACTCACAACATCTTGGTTGAGAATTGCAGTTAAAGTGCCGAGAAAACAAACAAGAGACTACAATAGAAGTGTCAAGAAATTTAGGAAACGGATTTCAAATTTATTTTAGTCAAGGAGGAATGAAGAATGACAATTAATGGTATTAGTGGGATGAATAATAATATGCAGGCAGGAGGTTCCGGCATAAATATGCAGACGGATTCTGTCAGCAGGAACATTCAAAATCAGATTGCAAATGCACAAAAGCAGTTGCAGGAGCTTTCTTCTAATGAAGATATGACACTGGAAGAAAAAATGAAAAAGCGGCAGGAAATACAGCAGGAGATTACCACGTTGAACCAGCAGCTTAGACAGCATCAGATTGAGCAGAGAAAAGAACAGCAGTCTAAGGGTGCGTCTATGGATGATATGCTTGGCGGAAAACGGAAGGCAGCAAAGTCGGGAAATAAGGGAAGCGGGCTGTCACAGGTAAGTATGCAGGCAATGATTTCTGCCGATTCTTCCTTGAAGCAGGCAAAAGTGCAGGGCAGTGTGGCTACGCAGATGGAAGGAAAAGCAGGAGTGCTGGAGTCGGAAATTAAAATGGATAAAGGCAGAGGTGCAAGTACAGAGAAGAAAGAGGAAGAACTGGCTGATTTGCAGGCAAAAGCTCAGTCGGCAACGGCAGCGCAGATTTCCACTCTTGCAGATGCAGGCAAAGTTATGGAGGAAGCAGCAAAGGCAGATCAGGCAACAGAATCTGTTGAGGGTAAAAATAGTAAGACGGATAAGAACGCAGAAAACAATGATACAAGCATCAACGGAAAAGAAGCCGAAGAAAATGTGTCCGATGCAGAAAGCGTGGATACACAAGCGGATATTTCTGTTTCAGAGAGTACGCAGGCAGCCAGCAGCACAGTGGCACAACAACCTGCAGTACATACGTCAATCGATATTCGTTTGTAGGAGGTAACTAATCATATGTCAAAGGTTAATTTTAATGATTATACAAGCTATTATGATACAGGCTATGATTTTTCTGCTCTTTTAGGTGGGACTACCAATTCTTCCGGCAATCTGCTTTCAGACTATGCTGCCATCAAAAATGGAAGCTATGGAAAGCTGATGAAAGCATACTATGCAAAACAGGAGGCAGAAAGTGCATCACAGTCAGGAGATACAACGCAGAAGCTTACACTCATGAGATCAAGTGCAGATTCGCTTAAGAAATCTGCGGATGCTTTAAACGATTCCTCTCTTTGGGAAAAGAAAAAGATTACAAAAACGGATGAAGAAACCGGAGAGGAAGTGGAAGTAGAGGATTATGATTGGGATGCCATTACAAAAGCGGTAAAAGCCTTTGTTGAGGATTACAATTCCGTGGTAGATGAGGCAGGCAATTCTAATACAAAAAACGTGCTACGCAATGCGGCATGGATGACCAGCATGACGGATAAAAACAGCAGTATGCTTGCGAAAATCGGGATTACGATAGGGAAAGGCAATAAGCTGGAGTTAGACGAAGATGCGTTAAAGAAAGCAGATATCAGCTCGCTGAAAACGGTATTTACCGGATATAATTCTTTTGCAAGTAAGATTTCGCAAAAGGCAGACAGTATTAGTAATGCTGCGGCAAGGACTAAGGCAGTAACATATACAAGCAGCGGCAGTTATTCGGACACTCTCTCAAAGTTGGTTTCCAGCACAGTGGATGAAAGAGTAGGGGATAAAGACACGAGTTCAGATGCATCTTCAAAAACTACTGACAAATAGAGAGGATAAGGAAAAGCAGCCCAAAAGTGGGGATTAGACCATATGAAAAAATAGTGGTAGAAGTAAGGGGCGTTAAAAATTAAGCGGCTCCTATTAAGTAGACAAACTACACATTAAAACTATCTATATGGGGTTTAGTGCTAATTGCTAAACATAAATTTAACAGAAGGGAGGAGAACTTATGAAGAAGCTTGGAAAGAAAGTAAAGTTGGATAAGAAATCTTTACAGGCATACGCTTTCTGTGTATGCTCCAATTGTCCGTGCCCGTCGGGTACAAATTCTTACACTGCAAAGTACAATGATTCTGAACGCAAGGCAGAATAAGTAAGCCTGAATTATTCACGGAACAGTATCTGAACTGATAACTGTGCCATGAATCTAA
>JAUNGK010000244.1 GCA_030524555.1 Bacillota bacterium
CAATATCAATACAAAACTCTTTCAGTAGCTGCTCCTTCGTATTCCAGAAAACATCCATCGCTTTCCCTTCCATAATCGACCAATATTCCCCTGCCGATACCGGACATTGCCGCTTATGGCAATAATTATTCAGCTTTTCCTTCTTCTCCAGCCATAACTGATCAGAGTTATTTCCGTAATACCTGATCCGATATTTAAACCTTTTTCCTTCTCCTGCAACATTTTCTCTTGCGCAGTCATCCTTATAATCATCAAAATACAAGCTGTGAATCTCATATTTCCCATTTTCGCCTGCATATGAATCATGTGGAAGCACTGCGCTCAGCCTCTGTTTTAATGCCAGCAGTTCTGCTTCTTCCTCGCAATATTTCCACTCGCTCCTATATTTTTTAATAATGCTCTCCTCCTGACATACCGCCGCTGCCGTTAAAATTTTTATCAGTATAAATTCCAATATTCTTTTCCAAAAACTCCTTCTGCAACTCCTCGTCATTCACAGTATGAACAAATAACTGCAATCCATACCTGTTGCAGATTTCAAGCAATTCATTACTATAATACTCTTCATACATTGTAATAACATCTATGTCATTTAACACACAAAATTTAGCATACTCCTCAAACTCCTGGATATCTCCCCTGTATCCCTCCTGATACAATGTATAAATATAATTGTCAAAGTGATATATGTTTTCAATATCTCCATACATATAAGGATGGTAAATTTGTATGACAAACCGCTTCAAGACATCTTTACAATTGTGTTCTGCTGCGCTTTCCACTATTTTCTTAAACTGCTGTTCATAATATTCCGCTTCTGCATATTTCGTATCTGTTATTACATAGACCTCCGGATTCTCTGCCATAAACTCTATAATCTCATCAATAGACATAGGCGTATACTGATCATATATCTTAACCTGCATAAATTCTTCTTTGGTTGGTATGTTATCTTCTGAAAATCCCTTTTGCATGCCTGTCCCCCAATCATGACATGCAACCAATTCCCCGTCTGTGGTCAACACCATATCACATTCAAAAGCTTTGTTTCCTTCCAGATAACTGTTTTCCAATGCCTCTTTTGAATTCGTATATGCTAGGCCATCAATGGCCCCCAACGCATGCATCACTACCCGGTTTTCATCATACCAATGTTTCTGTCCCAGATGAATTTGATGCTTTACATATGACACTGCTCCCAACTCCATGCTGCCTGTTATCAGAAAGATGACAGATATTAAAATTAAAATCACATTGATATGCCTTTTAATCTTCAGCTGCTTTTTCAATATAAAAAATATAATTGCTCCAAGAAAAAGCATAAAAATAAGAGCAGGAACACATACCTCTACCAGAAACAGCTTTCTTTTATTCTCCAGGAAATTCAAAAACCCCTGATTGGCTGCTGCCAGAAGCAGTTCTCCGTATGTGCTCTCTACCCAAAAGCTTCCAATACAAAAGAAAAACATTAATGTACTTAATAAAGCGCTAAACCAAATTCTCCATTTGGTCTCCTTGGTTTTCAAACTCATAAATCACCTTTACTCTATAACAAAGTTTACAAAATAATAATTTGAATATAATTTTAAATCGGTTGCAAACTGGTCTTTGCCTAATAACTCAGGAAGCGTTGCCTCATTCGAGAATAAGTTCGTTCCCAACCCAAGACGATTACCCTCTATCTCCACATCCAAAGCCGCCAATATGGTCGGGAACATATCAATTGCGCTAAACTCCCTGTTTTTTGGCGAAGCAGGTACAAGCCCATTGGGCACATTAATAAAGCAATTATATACATTTCGTTCATAATCACCTATATCATCCCAAAAAGTATTGTTCATGCTTAAGTGATCACCCGTAATGACTATTGTTGTATCTTCATACCACTCCTGCTCCCTGCACCACATAATAAAGTCGTACACCTGCCTGCTGGCACAGGATATGGAATTTGCAAACTGATCGCCATATTGATCCTGACACAAATTGCATTCATAACCTACCGGGTGATGGGTATCTACTGTAAGCATTGTAAAATTGAAAGGCTCCTCATTCTGCGCAATATCTGTTAACTGCTGCCTTGCAAAAGAATAAAGCTTTTCATCCTCCATACCCCAATACTCATAGTAATCGGACGGTATAATCGCGTTTTCTATCGCTTTGTTATAATCCAAAATCACATAGTCTCCATGCTGTTCATAAAACGCCCTGCGCCCGCCAAAAACAGCATCCGATCCGCACATGAAATAATTGGTATATCCTTCTTCGCCCAATATCTCACCAAGGGTCGTAAGTCCCGGCAAAAATGTTTCATACTCACCGCTGCTGTTTCCTTCAATCGGCAATTTATAGGGCACCCCTGATGAGCTTGCAAGAAGCCCTGCCATCGTCCAACCCCCGGCATAATTGTGAGCACCACCGATTTTTGCATTGTCGGAAAAATTTATATTTTCTTCTGCCAGATATGTCAATTCAGGAATATAATTTATACTTTTTGCCCCCCCCTACTTCGATCGAAGCATATGTGGACTCCATAGATTCCATATAAATCAGCAGTAAGTTTCTCTTATTCTCAGGAAAATCAATGGAGACACTGTCGGGGTCCACATAATAATCTTCAAACAAAGTCGAATTTTGACTGATCTCCTTAAGATACTCAGGAACTCCCATGGCCAGCATTTTATTACCAAGGCTTCCTGCCAGACACGCTATGCCGGCAGTCAGCACCGTATACTTAATAATCTGTGCCCTTTTAGGAGTCAGGCGCATCCCGCATCCTTTTTTAAAAAGGCATATATCAATATTTATATATACTTTTCTTGTTACAACATCCCAGAAAACATAAAACAAAAACAGCAATAACGCCCTCGCAGCAGAAGGGTATAAGCAGGCTTCGACGTAATTATTCAAAATTCCCGAAGAAGTTCCCTCCATAGGTGAAAACAACTGATATACAACAATCGAAAAATCCATCTCACCAAATGTATCCAAAAACCACGCTGAGGATGCCGTTGCAAGAAGCAGAAT
>JAUNGK010000027.1:0-21724 GCA_030524555.1 Bacillota bacterium
AGCATACAGGTGGGAACATATTGTGGGTTAGGCAATGTCAAAATCCGGATTGGGAAATGCGTTTAAACGGATTGCGGATTTTATAGGAAAGGATGTTAAAGCTCAGAATGAGTCGAAAAAGCTGATAGTTGTTATCAGGTTAATACTTATTTCTGTTATTATATATTTTTCAATTAATGGGTTATTTTGTATTCCAAAATGGAATTTGATAGCCATATTATTTTATGGCGTCTTTTTTGCTGTTTTTGCAGGATTGTTTGCCATATCTTATTTTTGTAAATCTTTAGTCACCCTATGGATGTTTAATGCAGGGATGATAGTCTGGATATGTTCTATAGTTCACTTTTATGGATGGAATATAGGAGTTCAGCATTTCATAATGGTGCTGTTAGTCTTATATTTCTTTTCCAGTTATAAGCAGTATGCGGGAAAGGTTTTGTATGCAGTTTTTCTGTGTGCTCTTCGTATTATTCTTTTTTATATTTATCATTATAAGGAGTCCTTGTGGCCGTTGTCTTCTGTGCAGGAGAACGCATTGCAGATTATAAATACGATCACGATTTTCTGGTGTATTTCGGTGATAGCATTTATTTTCAGTAATGACAGTCAGGAGTTTGAAAGTAAGCTGGTAGAGTATAACAGTCAATTGGAAAAGCAGGCAAATACGGATGCGCTTACGGGATTATATAATAGAAGAAAAGCACTGGAATATGTAAGGCATCTTATGGATAACCAAACAGGTTATATGGGATTTAGTCTTTGCATATGTGATATAGATTTTTTTAAGAAAGTAAATGACGAGTATGGACACGATTTTGGTGATGAGGTACTAAAGAGTATTTCAAGGATTCTTATGGAGGAAATGGACGAGCGGAATTTTGTTGCCAGATGGGGAGGAGAAGAATTTCTTTTACTGTTTCCCGAATGTAATGGCGATGATGCATTTATCAAGCTTGAGGACATACGCAGGAGAATTAAGGAAATGAAAATCCGAAAGGATGATGTTGAGATAGGCGTAACCATGACATTTGGTTTGGCGGAATATGATTTTAACAATGATTTGACGGCAATTCTTAAGGAAGCGGATGAGAAGCTTTATCAGGGGAAAGAGCAGGGAAGGGATAAAATTATTTTTTAAAAGGTAGGTTTTTATGCTGCATATCAAATCTCTGGATGAAGGACTTGATGTTTTTAAGGCATTAGGTTCGGAGGTCAGAATAGAAATTATAAAGATTTTATTACAAAATGAAGGAATGAATATGAATGAGCTTGCCAGCAGGTTAAATATTACAAATGGTGCGCTGACAGGCCATATTAAAAAGCTGGAGGACTGCGGTTTGATTACGGTGGCCAGTGAATCGGCAGGACACGGAAATCAAAAGAAGTGCTCTGTGCATTTGGATAAGATATTAATTGAACTGGATACACAGCAGCCCAAAAATGTGTATCAGACGGATATTAAGGTAGGGCATTTCTCCGATTATTCGGTGTATCCCACATGCGGCCTGGCTTCTGATACCGCTATTATAGGAGAAGTGGATGATGCCCGTTACTTTGCTCATCCTGACAAGTATTATGCGGATATTCTTTGGTTTACAAAGGGCTACGTGGAGTATGCTATTCCCAACTTTATCCCCTTTGGGCAGAAGATAGACCAGATTACGATCTCTCTGGAAATTGGTTCCGAGGCTCCCGGGAGCAATGATGAATGGCCGTCGGATATCTCCTTTTTGATTAACAATAAGAAGATTGCCATGTGGACTAGTCCGGGGGATTTTGGCAGTGTGAGAGGCTTTTTTACACCGGACTGGTGGTATCAAAACTGGAATCAATATGGCTTATTAAAGATATTGGTGATTAATGACAGGGGAACCTTTATTGATGGCCTGCAGGTATCAGATGTATCGATGAAGGATTTTAACTTTGATTACCGCAGTACCATTAAGCTGAAGCTGGAGGTAGAGGAAACGGCCCGGCATGTAGGCGGTTTAACAATATTTGGAAGAAATTTTGGCAATTACAATCAGGATATTTCCGTATGTATTAATTACAGCCCTATTACAGAGGGCGACTAACCGGAAAGGAAGTGTTTTACATTGAATCAGGAAGAAAAGTTTATACAGATGACTACAACGCCAATTCCGAAGCTGATTTGTTCGTTGGCGGTTCCAACCATTATCAGTATGCTGGTCACATCCTTTTACAATATGGTGGACACTTTTTTCGTAGGAAAGCTTGATACCCAGTCTACAGCGGCAGTGGGTATTGTTTTTTCGGTTATGGCGATTATTCAGGCAATCGGTTTCTTTTTCGGTCATGGATCGGGAAATTACATATCCAGAAAGTTGGGAAGCAAGGAGTTTGATGAAGCGGAAACTATGGCGGCGGATGGGTTTGTTCTGGCAATCTGCAGCGGAGTGGTTATTGCCGTATTAGGGCTTATTTTTTTAAATCCACTTTCATTGGCGCTTGGGTCAACACCTACGATTCTTCCTTATACGAAACAGTATCTTGGAGTTATTTTGATAGGAGCGCCTTTTATGACCTCCTCTTTGGTGCTGAATAATCAGCTGCGGTTTCAGGGGCGGGCTTCCTTTGCAATGATAGGGATTGTAATCGGAGCTGTGCTTAATATTATTTTAGACCCTCTGCTCATTTTTGTGTTTGATCTGGGTGTTTCGGGGGCGGCCATTGCTACGGTATTCAGCCAGTTTTGTAGTTTTCTGTTATTGATTTTGATGAGCAGAAAAAGCGGAAGTATTGTAATCAGGATGAAGAATGTGAAGATTAATCTTCATTTCATTACAGAGATTATCCGAGGAGGAATTCCCTCTCTTTGCAGGCAGGGACTTGCAAGTATTGCCTCCATCTGCCTGAACCATGCGGCAGGAGGATACGGGGATGCAGCAATTGCGGGAATGTCCATTGTTACCAGGATATCCATGTTTGCCAATTCCGCTTTGATTGGTTTCGGGCAGGGCTTTCAGCCGGTATGCGGATTTAATTACGGTGCAAAGCTGTATAAGAGAGTGCGGGAAGGCTTTTATTTTTGTGTAAAATATGCTTTTATTTTCCTTGTGGTGGTGTCGACTTTGTGTGGAGTGTTCGCACCGAGGCTGGTGTCGCTTTTTAGAAAAGAAGATTTAGAGGTTATTACTGTTGGGACTGCAGCCCTTCGCTTCCAATGCTTCACCTTTCCCTTAAGCGCATGGATCGTGGTGAGCAACATGATGCTGCAATCCATAGGAAAGGCAGTGAAAGCATCTGTGGTAGCGGCGGCAAGACAGGGAATTTTCTTTATCCCTCTCATATTGATTTTGCCTCATTTCCTTGGCCTGACAGGGGTGGAAATCTGTCAGACCGTTTCGGATGTATGTACGCTTGTCTTATCCGTTCCGCTTACATTAAGCGTGCTGAAGGAAATGGCAGTGGATTCATAGGTTATAAATATAAGATACAATCCAATTTTGAAAATTCTCATGTTGATTATAGTAGTTGATATAGAAACGGTATGCAGTCTGTCGGGAAAAGTTTATTTTTCTGACAGACTGATTTTTTGGAAGACAACCTCCTTCTGCGGGGGTGGTATTTTCACCCCAATCATAACTGTCCTTGACCAGACTGGAGGCATAAGTGGCAAACCATCTGTTTTCAGCGGATGCATCACCATAGCCCAGTTCATCTGCCATTCCAAAAATTGCCGGTGCTGCGTCTGCAGACAGATTGCGCAGATAGTAAAAATCGGTGTAGCCTCTGTAGGAAAGATCACCTTCGGTATCATCCTTATTCTCAGTCGTCGTCTTAGCATAAGCATGCGACAGGTTATAACGTGCAATCCAATAGTCAGGATGGATAAAGGAAAAGAGAATATACATGACTGTGACAGTGACGACACAATATTTTACAAAAGGAAAATCCTCACGGAAAATCATGATCAGCGTACCGCTGATTAAAAGGAAAATCACGCAAAGTCCCCACAGAACCAAAAACCGCAAAAAGGTTAAATAATAAACATTGATATAAAGGAGCATACGGTAAGCGCTGGATGCAATCATAATGTAAGTACACAGAGAAATAAATACCAGTAAGCCTTTAAGAACAGAGCTTTTGCGAAAGTGTTTGATACAGGCCAGTACCAGTGCCAGATTAATCAGGCAAACAAACACCAGCTGAAAAAAGCCTTCTCTGGCATATTGTGCATAGGTATAGTCTTTCGGCAAAGTACCCAGCCCTCCAAACAGGTAGACAATCTGGATAAAACAAAATATCAGATATACCAGTGAAATAATTCCTGTAAAGGTGATTCCGATGATAGGCTCTGCACATCTCTTGTCTGAAACCTCCTCCTTAATATTGCGCATAGAAAGGCGGCACATAATACAATACGAAGCAAAAAAGGCAAAGAGAAACAATGCGATGATGCCCCAGATACTTCCTGTAAAAATATATTCCAGCATATCACCCAGTAAAAGATCGAAAATATTTGAAAATACTGCATCTGCACTGCAAAGCAGCAGTAATATAATAAGCAGCAGCGGCAGGGCAATCAAAATTCCAAAGAAAATATATTTTATTTTGCCATTTGTTTTGTTGGAAACCTTTGTCCGGCTTTTTAAGTAATCCGCAAAATCGGTAAAAGGTCTGAAGATAAAGGCAGCACTGGTGCAGGTAATATTTATAATTGTTCTGAAATATTTGGAAATATCCCATTTTTGATCCTGATAAAGATTGTGTAATACCATATAAAAAAACAGCAGGAAAATTCCCAGTTTATTGAAGAACAATAACACCCAGCTGTCGGTAAAGCAGGTAGATATACCCAGCAGTACTAAGCTAACGTTGAGAAAGACGGAGAATTTTTTGGCGGCTTTCCCTGACCTTTTCAAGTATAAGAAGAAAAACAAGCAGGTTCCGCCTACGAAAAAAGGGTAGGTAATCCCCGAACTGTTTTTATATAAAAAGAAGGTATAAAAAACAGCATAAATGAGACTTCCGATTCCCATAAATTTAAATAAGGGGTTTACAGGTTTATCCGGTTCCGGTTCATATATATCATTTTTTATTTCTGCAGGTTCCATAATAATGCCTCCTTTATAAATTAATTTTAGTGTGCTTCGATTTTGGCTTAATCGTCTTCATCTTCTACATATTCCAAAAGATCTCCCGGCTGGCAATGTAATGCTTTACAGATGGCAGCTAAGGTTGAAAACCGGATGGCCTTCGCTTTATTGTTTTTTAGGATGGAAAGGTTAGCCAGAGTGATGTCCACCTCGTTTGCAAGCTCGGTTAATCCCTTCTTCTGCTTAGCCATTTCCACATCAAGATTTATTTTAATCGCCATGGCAGCCTCCTATATCGTTAAATCATTTTCTTCTTTGTAAGTGACAGCTCTGTCAAAAACCCGGGAAAGTACCTTGCTGAACAGACCTGCTATTACAAAAACCAAAATAACAATTAAAACGGCAGGGGTAAGATAGAGAAAAAGACGGCAGCAGGTAATCAGTGCAATTCCAAAGCTGTAGGTTCCCATTTTTTTAAGACTGATCACATTTTCACGGACAAAACAGTTATCCGCAAGAACTGATTTAAACATTTTTCGTAGTTCCTGAAGGATCAGTATTGCAAGCAGGCCGGAAAGCATAAAAATAATGCTCAGCCACAGAATATTTTCTGCAAAGTAGCTGTTATAGTTTCCGTACAGCTTAATGATTGCAGGAACAAGGATGGTGACAATGATTCCGGCATAATACATAAAATCCAGCAGTATCTTAGTAAGAGAAGTTAATTTACTGTTCATGTTGAGACCTCCAAAATCTATATCTGTAAATGCAATATAGCATTGTATAGAATGAATGTCAATAAAAATTTATTGAATATCAATAAATTATTTTTGATTTTCGATAAAAATAAAATTATAAGTTAAAATTTAGAGATTTTTTAAAAAAATATTATCGGAATAGGGCGGAAATTATGTTAAACTGTTAATACAGTATTAACACGGATAATGAAGTATAGAAAGGCGTTTGATATTATTGAAGCTTAATCGGTCAAAGTTAAAAGAGAAATTTTACGAAACAATCAAAGCAGTTTTTCCCATTCTGGCAATTGTATTATTGCTGTGCTTTACAATTGCACCTATTCCGCCCAGTATTTTGATGGCATTTTTGATAGGTGCGGTTTTATTAATTGTGGGAATGCTGCTTTTTAATGTTGGCGTGGAATTATCCATGACCCCCATGGGAGAAAGAGTGGGAACGATTATGACCAGATCGAAAAAGCTTTGGGTCATTGTTCTGATCAGCTTTATTATGGGATTTATCATTACCATTTCAGAGCCGGATCTGCAGGTTTTGGCACAGCAGGTTCCGTCAGTGCCCAATCTGGTATTGATATTGGCTGTGGCAGCAGGGGTAGGCGTTTTTCTGGTAGCAGCGCTGCTTCGTATGTTATTTGGTATTCCTCTGTCACATTTACTGGTTTTCTTTTATCTGATTGTTTTTGGATTAACCTTTCTGGTACCCAAGGATTTTCTGGCTATAGCATTTGATTCGGGCGGTGTAACGACAGGCCCTATGACAGTACCTTTTATCATGGCGTTTGGTATTGGTATTGCATCTATTCGAAGCGACAGACATGCGTCGGATGACAGCTTTGGTTTGGTTTCGCTATGCTCCATAGGACCTATACTTGCGGTTCTTATATTGGGAATGATTTATAATCCACAGCAGACCGAACAGGTATCGGAAGCAATTCCCATGGTTGATAATACGGTGGAGCTATGGGAGCTTTTTGCGGAAGGTTTTCCTGAGTACATACGGGAGATGGCAGTTTCTCTTCTTCCGATTGTGGTATTCTTTGGGATTTTTCAGTTGATTTCCCGGGATATTAATAAGAAGGCATTGATTAAGATAGGAATAGGTCTGGTATATACATATGTAGGTCTGGTATTGTTTTTGACAGGAGTTAATGTAGGGTTTATGCCAGCCGGAAAGTATTTGGGACAGACCATAGCGGGGCTTTCCTATGCATGGATTATTATTCCTATCGGAATGGTTATCGGTTATTTTATTGTATTGGCGGAACCGGCGGTTTTCGTACTTACAAGACAGGTAGAGGAGATGACGTCGGGGGCAATTTCAGCCAAAGCTATGAGCCTTAGTTTATCCATAGGTGTGTCTATATCTGTAGGGCTTGCCATGGTAAGAGTACTTACCGGAATCTCCATTTTGTGGCTGTTAGTTCCCGGATATGCCATTGCACTTATATTAACCTTTTTCGTACCTAAGATATTTACAGCCATTGCGTTTGACTCCGGAGGAGTGGCATCCGGTCCTATGACAGCTACCTTTTTGCTGCCTTTTGCAATGGGAGCCTGTGAAGCGCTTGGAGGAAATATTATTACGGATGCCTTTGGTATTGTGGCAATGGTTGCTATGACCCCGCTTATCACCATTCAAATTATGGGAATGGTATTTAAGCTGAAGGAAAGCAGCAGACGGAAGGGAGTATCCAGACAAAAAGGCCAGGTTTCTCTGGAGGTATTCGGAGATATGGAAATTATCGAACTGTAAAGGCGGGACAGTGTTATGGGAAAATTATATTTTATGACCACCATTGTTGACAGAAAAGATGCGGGAAAATATTCGGAGCTGTATAAGGACAGAGGACAGCATGTAACCTTTGTTACGCTTGGATTTGGAACTGCTGCCAGTGACATCTTGAATTATCTGGGACTGGAAAATACGGAAAAAGCGGTTATTTTTTCTGTTCTGGAGGAGGATGCGTGGCAGGAGATCAAAAAGCAGCTTCAAAAGAAGCTTAAAATTGATGCACCCGGAGGAGGAATTGCTTTTATCATTCCCTTAAGCAGTATAGGCGGTAAGAAGCCGCTTTGGTTTCTTTTGGAACGTGAGGATTATCAAAAAGAGGAGGAGTCAATTTTGAAGGATACATCACATGAATTGATTGTTGTTATTGCCGATCAGGGAAATATAGAAATGATAATGGACGCAGCAAGGGAAGCGGGAGCCTATGGAGGAACTGTAATCCATGCCAAGGGAACCGGCATGGAGCAGGCAGAAAAGTTCATGGGTGTGTCTCTTGCAGCAGAGAAGGAAATGATATTTATTGTTGCCAGGACAGAACAGAAAAACAGCATTATGCAGGCAATTATGGAAAAGGCCGGGCTTAATACCCGGGCCAAATCCATAGTTTTCTCGCTTCCTGTAACGGATACAGCCGGACTTAGATTAATCGAGGATTGATAATCCAATAGGGCAATGGTCCGAACCAAAAATATCCTTATAGATAACGGCAGCCTTAAGGGAAGGATTTAAAGACTGTGATATCAAAAAGTAGTCGATACGCCATCCTGCGTTCTTTTCTCTTGCATGGAAGCGGTAGGACCACCAGGAATAAGCCCCTTCCAGATCAGGATAAAAATATCGGAAGGTATCGGTAAAGCCTGCTTCGGTGAGAGCAGTAAATTTCGCTCTTTCTTCATCAGTAAACCCTGCATTTCTGCGGTTGGTTTTTGGGTTTTTCAGATCGATTTCCCTGTGAGCCACATTCAGATCGCCGCATACGATTACAGGCTTATTCTGTTCCAGCTTTTTTAGGTATGCCAAAAAGTCATCCTCCCATTCCATACGGTAGTCTAATCTTTTCAGCTCTTCCTGGGAATTAGGCGTATAAACGGTTATCATATAAAATTTTTCAAATTCCAGGGTAATAACACGGCCCTCGTGGTCGTGTTTTTCTATTCCCATACCCATGGAAACGGATAAGGGCTTTTCCTTTGTAAAAACAGCGGTGCCTGAATATCCTTTCTTCTTGGCATAGTTCCAATATTGATAATAGCCGGGAAGCTCCAGATTAATTTGTCCTTCGGAAAGCTTGGTTTCCTGCAGGCAAAAGATGTCGGCATCCGCATCCTTAAAAAAATCCATAAACCCCTTTTGAGCGCAGGCACGCAATCCGTTAACATTCCAGGAAATTAATTTTTTCATATTGGTTGTCCTTTCATATGGTTTGATATATAGTAAAAACTATAAAACTACTTAGTTTAAAATTAAGGAGAAACGTTACAGGCATGGATGATATTATATCAATTGATTTGTTATGGCAGCAGCTGATGGAGCACCAGAACGAAACCTTTTATACCATGAAAAAGCTTCCCTTCAGCTATGTTGTAAAGGGCGGAGAAATTTTTGTGGACAGACGTTCAAAGTCTATCACCAAAGCCACCTTTCAGCAGGCCTTAGACCGGCTTATCCAAAATCCCGGCAGTATTACAGGTCCCAAAGCACTTAATGTATTTGGCGCACCATATATCTGGGCGTTATTAAAAGCATTTGGGGTTGTGTAGCCTAATCATCATAGATGTCTACCTTAATAACATCCTCATAGGGCTTAATCAATTCGTTTATGATTTCGTCTGCCAGCGTGCGCATATCATTGATATTTTCCATGTAATTATCTTTATTAATCTGATGGGTTCCATTAATCAGGCTGTCACATATATAGTGATTAATATCCGGTGAAAAATGCAGAATATCCATATAATTTTCTAAGTTTGTAATAACTTCCCGGTCATTTTGAAAATAGTAAAGCTTTACATTTTCAAAGGTAAGCAATGTTTCCATTGTCCTTTGCAGGTTGTAAAGATAGGCTTTAGTATCACCTTCCCTGTAAATATTGTCCCACCATATCATGGAATAGGGTGGAATAAAAATATAAAATTCTGTTTCGGGATGCGCTTTTATGCGTGAGGTCAAAAGCTCTAAATTGGCATTCAGCAAATCCTCGTAATAATTTTCCGGTTTCATCTCATCTATAGAGGGCTTTCGAATATAAAGGCCCAGTACCATATCAGAGTTAAATTCCTTCCATTGCGCCCAGTTATAGGAATTGCTTTCGTCATAGTCGCCTATGATAGAGTTGGCAATCAGATAAGGAATTTTTTTCATGAGGACATCCTTGTTCAGCCAGTATTCCACGTCATTTAAATAATTATTATCATACAAATACATAGGGCAGCCGGTAAGTGCATAGGTGGTTTCCGGCTCTGCCACTAAAGCAGAAGGATCAAGGTTGTAAAACACATATTTTAAATCCTGATGCTCAAAGGCTATATCCAACAGATAGCATAGATCTGCAGTAGCGCCATAGGAACGGATAGCCTTGATTGAATGACAGTCAAAGCCCTGGTCAAACCACCCGTTATTATAGTTTTCAGCTACGGAGGAGCCGGCTATTACGCTGTCATAATCAAAGTTCTTAAGGGAGCCTACACATTGGTATTCCTTGTCTGTAAGGACTGCTTTAAGCCCCGGAAGCGGTTTGTGATATTGAAAAAAGGGGTCAAACAGAACCACCGTAAATATACACAGCAAAAGAAGAAAGCCGCTCATTATGAAAAAATTTCTGATAAATTTCTGTGACATAAATGATCCACCTGCTTATTCTTTCAAAGGAACTAGAAATTGAAGTAAATAAATGTGCTGACCTGTGAAAAGGATACCACGGACCAGACGAAAATAATGGTTATAATAAGACAGAGCCTTAAATTTAAGGGATGCTCTTCCACAATTTGAACCGCATTTTTCCTAGTAAGGATAAAGGCACTGATCAAAAGCAGAATAATAAAAAGCGCTACGTAAGCATAAGAAAGTATTTCCGGTGCGGTCATGTTAATTACCTGCTTGATCAGATAAAATTCGGGAATATCCAGCCTGGCGGCAATTTTGTATATATATCCGGTAGCCTTAAAGGCAAAGATGTTTTTAAACATCTGGAAGGCATCGCTTAAGCTGTCGCTGCGAAAGAAAAACAGGGACAGATTAAAAAAGGAAAAGGTAAACAGCCATCCCAGATATCTGGGCATTTGAATGCGGGAGTGAAGCTTTTCATTGCTGCCCTTAACGCCTACAATTCCAAGGTTGTCCCAAATCACAAGAAGTCCCTGCATGCTTCCCCACGCCACATAGGTCCAGTTGGCCCCATGCCATAATCCGCTTAAGAAAAACACAAGAAAGGTATTTATTATCGTGCGAAGCTCTCCTTTCCGGCTCCCGCCCAGGGGAATGTACACATACTGAATAAAAAACCGTGATAAGGTCATGTGCCATCTCTGCCACAGCTCCTTTACGGAGCATGCCTTATAAGGGGAATTAAAATTCATCGGAAGCTGAATATTGAACATTTTGCCAAGTCCCATTGCCATATCACTGTAGCCGCTGAAATCAAAATAAATTTCAAAGGTGTATGCCAAAATGACTAAAAGGGTGGAGGGAGTGTCCAAAAACGGTGTATTTTCAAAACCAAAATTAACAGGAAGTGCAAGGACATCCGCCAGCAGAACCTTCTTGCCAAGTCCGATAGTAAAAAGTACGATTCCTTTTGCAAAGCTTTCCGCATGAAAACGCCGGTTGGAAATATCCTCAAATTGAGGCATCATTTCTTTATACAGAACGATAGGACCGGCAATAAGCTGGGGAAAAAAGGTCACAAAGGTAATGTAATTGCTAAAGGAATAGTGAGGCGCCTTTCCGGTGCATCTGTCAATAATAAAGGAAAGCTGCTGAAAGGTAAAAAAGCTGATGCCCAGAGGTAAAAGTATATGCTTTAAATTAAAATCGGTATGAAATATTAAATTGATGTTTTCAAAGAAGAAATCATAATATTTAAAATAAAACAGCATTCCCAGATTAAGCATTAATCCGGCAGCAAGCCCTATGCGTCCGGATAGCCTGGTGTGGGAAAATTTCATCAGATAGCTGAGAAGGTAATTAGATAATATGCTTACAATTATAATTGCAAGATAATAAATATTAAAGTAACCGTAAAACCACAGCGACATGCCTGCCAAAAAGAACTTGGCAGGCTCGTAGGCTTTTATTTTGTTTAGGCCGTACCACCCTATAAGAGTAAGCGGTAAAAATAAAAAAATGAATATATAAGAATTAAACAGCATAACTACTCTCCATTATTCACATTTTAGCACGACATCACATATTTTGTCTAATATATGGAAATACTTAACACATAAATTGCAGGAAAAGGAACTTTTGCAATAAACCATATGGAAAGGAAAATTATGAGGATGAAAAAAAGGATGCTTTCGGGGATTTTGGTTGCTGCACTGCTGCTTTTTACAGGGTGTACGGATAGCGGAACGGAAAATAAAAATGTGGATGATCAGGCATATATAAATGAGGGAAACGGCGAGGAGGATGCCGTAAATACCCTGCAGGTCGGAACTAAGTACAGGGTAGTAGGAATAATGGACGAGCTGCGGGACGGCGTGGTAAATATGCTGGACGGAAATTATTGGCCGGATGCCCTTTTAAGTGAAGAGGAGTTAGCCGAGAGGACAGGAATTTCCAGCAATATGTATGAGAATTATCTTGCGGAATATCAGCATACGGAAGCGGGAATTGACATGATGATTTTAATAGAAGCAAAAGAGGATGAGATTGAAACGGTAGAGAGGTATCTTAATGAGTATAGAGAGGTGCTTTTGAATATATATGAAAATCAGCCCCAAAACAGAGCCAAGGTTTATGCCTCACGGATAGAAATTATTGATAACTATGCGTGCTATGTTCAGCTGGGAGCTGACATTTCCCAGCTGGAGCCAGCAGGTGAGGATGCTATGGTAGCTTATTGTCAGCAGGAAAATGAAAGAGCGCTTCATGCCCTTGAAAAAAGGATTTTAGGCACCTGAAAATAAGCTATAGTACAGCATCCTGTATTAATTTCATAATTGCTTTGATGGAACCAAGCTGATTGCTTTTGCTCATAGCATCTATATAGGTCTGTCTTGTAAAATACAGCTCTAAGACCTTTTCGGTAAGTAACTGGGGAGATAGGTCATCATCATCAATAACCATGGAAAAGCCTTGTGCTTCAAAGGATTTTGCATTCAAAATCTGATCTCCCCGGCTGCTCTTAGCGGAAAGAGGAATAAGAAGGTTGGGCTTTCGAAGTGCTAAAAGCTCACAGATAGAATTTGCGCCGGCGCGGGAAATGACTATGTCTGCCATGGCAAATAAGTCCTTCAGCTCCTCCTTTACATATTCAAACTGGATGTACCCTTCCGTGTGAAGGTAGGCTTCGTCAATTTTACCCTTACCGCAGATATGGGCAATTTGAAAATCCTTTAATAATCCGGGAAGGGCATCCCGCAGCGCTTGATTGACGGAGGCTGCACCCAGACTGCCGCCGATTACTAAAATCACAGGCTTATTGGAAGTAAATCCACACATATCAAGGGCGGCAATGGGGTTACCCCTGGTAAGCTCCTCCCTGATAGGAGAACCGGTAAGAACAGCCTTTTCCTTAGGGAGCATATTGTAGGTTTCCGGGAAGTTGCAGCATACCTTTTGGGCAACCGGTATACACAGCTTGTTGGCAAGACCCGGTGTCATATCAGATTCATGAATAATGCAGGGTATGTGCAGGGATGCGGCAGCTCTTACCACAGGAACACTGACAAATCCACCTTTGGAAAAAACGACATCCGGGCGAAGCCTTTTCAGGTACTTTCGTGCTTCCCCAAAGCCCTTAATAACCTTAAAGGGATCGGTAAGGTTTTTCACATCCAGGTAGCGTCTGAATTTTCCGGTGGCAATTCCGTAATAGGGAATACCGTAATCCTCAATCAGTTTTTTTTCGATACCGTCATAGGATCCTATATAGGAGATTTCAAAGCCTGCCTCCTTAAGGTGAGGCAATAATGCAATATTAGGCGTTACATGTCCTGCGGTTCCGCCTCCGGTTAATACGATTTTTTTGGGTGAATTTAAGCTGCCCATAAATAGAGCCTCCAGACTAACAGTTTTCTTCTTTTATTTTTTCAAGTGCCTGTGCCAGCTGATCGGGGCAGGAGGTGGTTTTAAAGCCGCATCTGATGCCCTTTAGCTTGGAAATAGCATCATCAATGTTCATGCCGGTTACAAGATTGGCAATGCCCTTTAAGTTTCCGTTACAGCCGCCAAAAAATTCTACAAATTTGATTTTTCCATTCTCAACCTCAATATCAATGGAGGTTGAGCAGGTTCCTTTCGTCTGATATTTCATAACTGCTCATCCTTTCTTTAATGGATAAGTATAACAGAAAGCAGCTGCTTTTTCCAGTATGAAAAGGTGGGAAAAGGAAAATAAAGGCAGGTTTATGCAGAAAAAGGGCGAGGAGTTAAGGCTTTAAGGTTATTGAGGGAAAAATGCCCTTCCTCTATAATATGTTAAAGGGTTTGCGTCTGTGCGGCATTCGCAGGCTCGTATAAAATACCATGAATATATAGGAATCAAAAGCCGTGCAGAAAAGAGGAAGTATGTTTCATATATTATCAGAGCACATGATACTTACAGGATTAATTATAGCGTTTCTGTTTTTAAGCATTATATGTCAGACTATATCGGCTGTGATATATCAGAATATGATTATTCAGGCGGATAATATGTCTGCTACCGAAAATAAGCTGTTAAAGCAGTGCAAGCAGAAATATGCAAGCTACTATAAATTAAACGGGAAGATGATCAATACATCGGTTTTTGTGGACAAGTTCCTGCAGAGAATTAAAATTGCCGGTATATATCTATCCCGCCTTTCCCATATATCAGGACAGCTGATGATGCTCTCCATTCTGATTGCCGGAATTTCCATCTGTTACCTTTTGGCAGCAGGGAATACCTTATTTCAGATTATTCCCTATTATTTGATCAGTATACTTGGGCTTTATCTGTATTTTTCCGTTTCGGGAATGCTGGATGTGCAGGAAAAGAAAAATATATTAAAGACCAATTTAATGGATTATCTTGAAAATCATTATGCTCCCAGATTGGAAATTGAAAAGGAGAATGCGCTGGAGGAGGGAATCAGAAAGCGAGAGGTGTACGCTAAAGAGCTTTTGCAGGACGAGCCAGATGAGCAGAATGAAGAAAAGACTGATCATGCTTATTTGGAAGAACCACAAAAGGCAGTGCCAAAGGGAACGGATGCGGAAGGACTGGCAGAATTGGAAAATCTGTTAGAGGAATTTTTTGCATAGGTGTATTATGCTCTTAGATATGTTATACTATGAAAAAACCCAGAGAGGTATAATTCTATGAGCAGATTGTGGTATCAGCAGCCGGCGAAGGAGTGGGAGGAAGCGCTTCCTCTCGGTAATGGCAGATTGGGCGCTATGGTGTTCGGAGGTGTGTCCGGGGAGCGCCTTCAAATGAATGAGGAAAGCATGTGGTACGGCGGCAGTGTGAATCGGAATAATCCTGATGCCAGAAGAATGCTTCCCGAAATCAGGGAGTTAATTTTTAAGGGAGAGATCAGCAAGGCTGAGCGGCTGATTAAGCTTGCGCTTTCCGGCTGTCCTAACAGTATGCATCCCTATCAGGCAATGGGAGATATTTACTTTCAGTTTGAGGGTGCGGAGAATTATACCGATTATCATAGGGAGCTGGACTTGGAAAAAGCGGTATACCGCCAGAGCTATACCTGTGAAGATACCGTTTATCAAAGAGAAATATTCATATCAAAGCCTGCAGATGTTATGGTGATGCACTTTACGGCAAATGGCAGCGGCAGGCTTAATTTTTCTGCCATAATGGGGCGGGAAAAGTTTTTTGACGGTGTCAAGAAAGCCGGAACCAGAGGAATCTGTCTGTATGGCAATCTTGGCAAGGGCGGATTTGATTTTTCCATGATGCTTATTACAGGGGATACAGACGGAAAAGCTAAGGTAATAGGAGAGCATCTTTTGATCAGTGATGCTTCCTATGTGACGCTGTATTTTTGCGGGGACACCTCCTATCATGTACCGTCATCCATGCTGGAGCCTTCCATAATTGACAGAATACAAAGAGCGTCAAGAGAAGATAAGGATACGCTTTTTAAGGCTCATGAAGAGGATTACCGTTCCTTGTATGGAAGAGTGGAATTTGATTTGGGTGATCTGACGAAATATGACAATATTCCTACCGACAGGAGGATTCTGGATGCAAAGGACAAGCCTGCAGATATAGGGCTTTCCAAGCTGTATTTTGATTTTGGGCGGTACCTTCTTATTGCCTGCAGCCGGGAGGGAGGACTTCCTGCCACTTTGCAGGGTCTTTGGAATAAGGATATGCTTCCGCCATGGGATTCCAAATATACTATTAATATTAATACGGAAATGAATTATTGGCCGGCAGAAAGCTGTAACCTGTCAGAGTGTCATATGCCCTTATTTGAATTGATTAAGAAGATGGTTCCAAACGGAAGAAAAACCGCAAGGCAGATGTATGACGGCAGAGGCTTTGTGTGCCATCATAATACGGATATTTATGGAGATACGGCTACGCAGGATCACTGGATACCGGGTTCCTATTGGGTTATGGGCGCAGCGTGGCTGTGCACCCATCAGTGGACGCATTATCAGTATACGCTGGATCAGGATTTCCTAAAGGAATGCTTTCCGATTATGCGGGAGGCAGCGCAGTTCTTTTTGGATTTTCTTGTGGAGCATGACGGGTATCTGGTTACCTGTCCTTCCGTTTCCCCGGAGAATACCTTTATTCTTCCAAGCGGGGAAAAGGGAGCCAATATTTACGGTGTAACCATGGATAATCAGATTCTCCGGGACTTATTTACCCAGTGTATTGAAGCGGCAAAGATACTGGGTGTGGAGGATGAGCTTAATGAGCAGATCAGGCAGGCCAGGGAAAGACTGATTCCAACCCGGATAGGGAAGCATGGAAATATTATGGAGTGGCCGGAGGATTTTGAGGAGTGGGAGCCTGGTCACAGGCATATTTCTCATTTGTATGGGCTGCACCCTTCGGAGCAGATTACGGTGGATGGTACGCCGGAGCTTGCAGAGGCAGCAAGGGTTACCCTTGAAAGAAGATTGTCTGCTGGAGCCGGGCATACAGGCTGGAGCCGGGCATGGATTACCAATCACTATGCGAAGCTCTGGGACGGAGAAAAAGCATATGAGAATATTGAAAGACTGTTCGCCGATTCCACTTATCTTAATTTGTTTGATAAGCATCCTCCGTTCCAGATAGACGGTAATTTTGGCGTTACTGCGGCGATTGCGGAAATGCTGGTGCAAAGTACCATGGAAAGAATCGTTCTTCTTCCAGCTCTTCCTAAGGCATGGAGCTTTGGCTCTGTCAAAGGGCTTCGCATAAAGGGCGGAGGAGAGATTGATCTGTTCTGGAAGGACGGAGCATTGGAAAGGTGTAATATTAGATCAGATAAGGGAATGGTGGTTTATCTGAAATACGGTGAGGTTTCTACGCCCTTTAAATGGAATGCAGGGGAAGAGAGAAGCTTTAGCTGGAATAAAGAGAAAGAGGCATTTGTATGAAGGAAGAATTTTTAAAAAGGGTAGAGGAAGAAGCCGGAAGGGCTGCAATAGAGCTGCTTGATGCAACTAAGCTGTCCAAAGGTGATATTTTGGTTGTAGGCTGTTCCTCAAGTGAGGTTACGGGAGAAAGGATAGGTACAGCCTCCAGCTTGGAAACTGCACAGGCAGTATTCGAAGGCATTTATAAGGCTGCTTTGGAAAGAGGCATATTTCTTGCCGCACAGTGCTGTGAGCATTTAAACAGGGCACTGATCATTGAAAAGGAGCTTGCAGTCAGAGAGAGACTTCCGATTGTCAATGTGGTTCCACAGCCAAAGGCAGGAGGGAGCTTTGGAACAACTGCCTATAGCCGTTTTCAGCAGCCTGTGGCGGTTGAGCATATTAAGGCGCAGGCAGGCATGGATATCGGAGATACATTGATCGGTATGCATCTGCAGGATGTGGCTGTCCCTGTCCGCATTGAGATTAAGCAGATTGGACAGGCTCATCTGGTATGTGCCAGAACCAGAGGAAAATTTATAGGCGGCGCGCGTGCGGTCTATGATGAAAATCTTTTATAAATGAGGGAAGGATGACTAAGAGAGGAGATAGTTAAAAATGGATGAACAAACGACAAGCCAGTCTGGCTATGGTCAGCAGGAGGGTTACAGTGGATATGGGTATGAGGGGAATCCATTTGAGCAGATGGATCAGGATTTGTGCAAGAGATGTCACAGAAGAAAGATAGACCGCAGCGAAAATCCTGAATCTATTCTCTGCAGGGACTGCAGACAGGAGCTGATTAAGCTTAAGATACCGCCGGTTATCACAGGTGTTTCCATTGGAGTTGCCATTCTTGTTCTTATCAGTATCATAATTATCGGGGCAGGTTATGCGAGGCTTATTATAGGGCGCTACTCTGATGATACGGAAAACGAAGATACCTACAGCGAAGAAGCTGACAGCGAGGACGGGGGATATTCCTTTACAAACGATATTGATATGCAGGCCAGTGAAGTACTGGTACAAGGTGTAGCTGATACAGGGCTGGTCGTAACATCCATGGATCGCATGTTAAGCAGTCTGGAGGAAGATCCTGATAATATGGTAACCGCAATTGCATTGGTTGAAATTGCCATGAAGTATTCTTACTATGATTATGCGGCTTATACAATAGATAATTATCTTGCAGGCAAAAATGTATCGGATGATGTGTATGACAGAATGACCGGTTATATCGATATAATGAATAAATATTATGATACATATGACTTAATAAATGAATCATGGGCATATTACAGTGAATTGATAACGGCATTAGACAGTGATGAGTTGGAAGAAGAGGTTAAGGAAGAGGAATATTTAAAATTAATTAAGGATTTTCATGATGAAATTGAAACGTATCTGGGTGATGAAAGCTATGATCAGGCATTTCTTTACTATCAGCTTGCCGGTTCCTGTCAGGATGATGAGGAGCGGATTGAGCATTTAAAGGATTGCATTGCAGCAGATGGGAATTATTTTGATGCGAAGGCACAGCTGGGGGTTTCTTACAGAAGGCAGGGTGACCTGGAAGAGGCAAGAGCAATATTGGAAGAGGCATATGCAGTAAATAAGGAGGTTTATTCCGTAATCCGGGGGCTGGCGACGCTTGAGCTTACGGAGGGTAATTTGACACAGGGCCTTGAGTATGCCAAAGCCGCATATGATATGTATCCGGAAGGAACCTATGTGGTGGACACTTATTTGATTGCATTAATGGCGAACGGACAGATGGAGGAAGCACAAGCGCTCATCGGAGAATGGGAGGCACAGGAATATGAGTTTGATGATGATTTCTATGCCTTTCAAAGAGGTGAAATGACGCTTGAAGAATACTATATAGGTGAATAGGAGGACAACAAAAGATGTTTTTTATACCAGGTATTGTAATTTCGGCTGTAACGTTTCCGGGAGTAGTGGTGCATGAGCTGGCACATCAGATATGCTGCAGAATTTGCCGCATTCCGGTTTATCAGGTTAAGTATTTTCAATTTCAAAATCCCTGCGGCTATGTAATTCACGAATCAACCTCTAATCCGTGGAAAAATCTTTTAACGGGACTTGGCCCGTTCTTTGTAAACACTATTTTGGGAATGCTTATTACCTTTCCCGCTTATTTCTGTCTTTGGGGCAAAGGAAAGTATTTGTACGGTTACGGCAAAATGGGAGGCGCTATGTCAGTGGTCTGCTTACTGCTTTACTGGCTTGGGCTATCCATTTTAATGCATGCTTTTCCCAGTACGGGAGATGCTAAATCTATGATAGAGAGCATTATGAAAAATCCTGATGTAAATGTTTTCGTAAAGATTATAACAGCGCCATTTATCATATTAATTTACGTGGGTGCAGTGGGTTCTGTGGTTTGGCTGGATTTATTTTACGGAATTGGAATGTCCATGCTTCTGCCTAAGCTTTTTGAGGGAATGATGTTTTGGTAAATTGGATAAATCTTGAAAAGTGTACGGTTCTCTGCTAAACTATGACTGGTTGATACAGTAAAATTTTTTCTAATTACAAAAGGAGTAAATATTATGAGCAAAGTAACATTTGACTATTCCAAGGCAGCGCCTTTCATTCAGGATCATGAAGTGGAATCCATGAAAAAGCTGGCAATGGATGCAAAGGATCTGCTGGTTTCTAAAACAGGTGCGGGAAATGACTTCCTTGGATGGATTGATCTTCCCGTAGATTATGACAAAGAGGAGTTTGACAGAATTAAAAAGGCAGCAGCCAAGATTCAAAGCGACTCCGAGGTACTTTTGGTAATTGGCATCGGCGGCTCCTATCTTGGAGCAAGAGCTGCTATCGAGTTTTTACGTCACAGCTTCTATAATGTGGTAAGCAAAGAGGTGAGAAAGACTCCCGAAATTTATTTTGTAGGAAATTCTATCAGCTCTACTTACATTAAACATTTGATGGATGTGATCGGAGACAGGGACTTTTCCATTAACATGATCAGTAAGTCAGGGACCACCACAGAGCCTGCTATTGCATTCCGTGTATTTAAGGAAATGATGGAAAAGAAATACGGTAAGCAGGAGGCTGCAAAGAGAATTTACGCTACCACTGATAAGGCAAGAGGTTCTCTTAAGAACCTTGCTACGGAGGAAGGCTATGAAAGCTTTGTTGTTCCTGATGACGTAGGCGGACGCTTCTCTGTTCTCACTGCAGTAGGCTTACTTCCCATTGCAGTAAGCGGCGCTGATATCGATAAATTGATGGAGGGTGCACAGGCAGGCCGTAAGGCAGCTTTGGAGGCTCCTTTTGAGGAAAATGATGCAGTTAAGTATGCAGCGCTTCGTAACATCCTTTTAAGAAAGGGTAAGCAGATTGAAATTCTTGCAAACTATGAGCCCAGCGTTCATTTTGTTTCCGAGTGGTGGAAACAGCTTTACGGAGAGAGCGAGGGCAAGGATCAGAAGGGTATCTTCCCTGCAAGCGTTGACTTAACAACAGACCTTCACTCCATGGGACAGTTTATTCAGGACGGTTCCAGAAATCTGTTTGAGACAGTTATCAACATTGAAAGCAGCAGAGAAGAAATCATTCTTCAAGAGGAGGCAGTTGACCTTGACGGATTGAATTATCTGGCAGGTAAGAGTGTAGATTTTGTAAACAAGAGCGCTATGAACGGAACCATTCTTGCTCATACCGACGGACAGGTGCCTAACTTCATGGTTACGGTTCCGGAGGTTAACGAGTACTATTTGGGACAGCTGTTCTACTTCTTTGAGTTTGCCTGCGGTGTCAGCGGATATCTGCTTGGTGTAAATCCGTTCAATCAGCCCGGCGTGGAAAGTTATAAGAAGAATATGTTTGCCCTTCTCGGAAAGCCTGGTTATGAGGCACAAAGAGAGGAGCTCTTAAAGAGACTTTAAAACTGCTTAAAGTGCTTTACAATATCAGGTGAAGCAGCAGTCTTAACAGAATGGCAAGCAGAATAAGATGAAGGGGGTAAAATGCGTAAAAAAAGTATTTGCCCCCTTTTATATATCGTCTGCCGTTACAATGGAAGATCATCAGAAAAGCCAAAATGATAGTCCATTCCGTGTCAAAGGTATATAAAACAGCTTCCTTTAGGGAGGAGAAACTGCTCAAATGATGAAGAGTTAAGGAAAGAAAGAATAATATACATGAAAAGGTACATTGCAGGGCAGGATTTCTTTTAAACAGATAGAGACATGAAATCAAAAGAATACCCATCCAGGAATAATCAGTGTGAAGAAAGACGGAAACGGTCATTCCTGCCATAATGGACAGCAGCAAGGCAATATTCTTTAAGAGGATATTGCCTTTTAAATTAAGAATGCTCTCAATACACCAGAGGGTGAGAAGGCCGATCAAAAGCGTCC
>JAUNGK010000027.1:21734-22441 GCA_030524555.1 Bacillota bacterium
AAAACATTTTGAGACAAAAGAGTGAAATTACCGAAAAACAAATAATCAAAAGGCAGCTCTGAAAGAAAAGCAAAAACCAGAAAATTTCCGGCATACTTAAGTCTGCTGTGCGTATGCAGAAAACCCTCTACCAGTAAAAAACAAAAAACAGGAAAGGAAATACGCCCCAGGAGACGCAGGATCTGGTAGATATATATAAGAATGGACAGAGTTCTTTCTGAAAAGGAACTACCTGCATAAATGAAATTACTTATAATTCCAGCACCGATATGATCCATCAGCATGGTAATGAGGGCGGTTATTTTGAGCATATCGGAAGAAAAGGTGTGGGAGCTTGGATCCCATAGATTTTGGCATATGGATTGATTGGTGGAATTTAAGAATTTCATTTATTCAAAGCCTCTAATTTGTTAGTTTTTTTTATTGTAAGACATAAATTGCAATAATCACAAGAGAATTTATAATCATTTTTAAGAAAAATAGTAATAATATACAAAAAAATCTTATATTTTCATTTATCTCTGTTCATTTTCTCTGAAATGTTATATACTTTATTCAGTATGATTGGCGTTATTATATGACTGGGAGGTACGTATGAAGAACATGATGGGAAAATTTGCTGAAAAAAAGGAACCGAAGGTCGATGAGGCACTTGAAAATAAAATGCCCATAGAGGAGAAAAAGAAAGAAAAAATTAAAAAAGAAAA
>JAUNGK010000245.1 GCA_030524555.1 Bacillota bacterium
AAGCGAATAATTGACTTTAAACATTGGAATTATTATAATGGTGTATTATCAAAATGAAACAAAGACAGATTTTAGAGTGTATTTAGAAAGAAGGTTACAAAAATGACAAAAATTGATATTGTGTCCGGTTTTCTTGGTGCAGGCAAGACAACCTTAATTAAAAAGCTTCTTGCAGAAGCATTGGCAAATACCCAGGTGGTTCTGATTGAAAACGAGTTTGGTGAAATCGGTATTGATGGCGGCTTCTTAAAGGAAGCGGGAATTGAGATTAAGGAGATGAACTCCGGCTGTATCTGCTGCTCACTGGTGGGAGACTTTGGAGCCTCTTTAAAGGAAGTTATGAATACTTATAAGCCGGAGCGTATTTTGATTGAGCCCTCTGGTGTGGGCAAGCTTTCGGATGTAATGAAAGCCGTTCAGGATGTGATAGACGGACAGGACGTCGTACTTAACAGTGCGGTAGCGGTAGTGGATGCTTCCAAATGCAAAATGTACATTAAGAATTTCGGCGAATTTTTCATCAATCAGATCGAGCATGCCGGAACCATAATTTTAAGCCGTACCGGAGATATTTCAGAGGAAAAACTGAATAAGGCTATCGAACTGATCAGGGAGCATAATGAGAAGGCAGTGATTATTACCACGCCCTGGGATGAACTGGAAGGAACAGATATTCTGGAGACGATAGAGGGAGCCAAGGATCTTGAGGCAGAGCTGATGGCAGAGATTATGGAGCACCGTCATGAAGACGAGGAGCATGAACATCACCATCATCATGACGGGGAAGAACATGAGCATCATCACCACGATCATGGACCGGATTGTACCTGCGGCTGTCATGATCATGAGCATGGACATCATCATGCGGATGAAGTGTTTACAAGCTGGGGAATGGAAACACCGGCTGCTTACAGCAGGAATGAAATTGAAAATATTTTGGATGAACTGGATGATGAAGGCAAATACGGCTTTGTCCTGAGAGCAAAGGGCATGGTGCCCGGCACGGAAGGCGGCTGGATTTATTTTGATTATGTGCCCGGTGAGAGTAACGTGCGTGAGGGCAAGCCTGACGTAACGGGAAAGTTCTGTGTGATTGGTTCTAAATTAAATGAGGATGCGCTGCATCAGCTTTTTGCAAGATAATAATAGCAAGTGTTTAAGTTAAGAACAGGAAAGAAGGTACGAAATGAAACCGGTTTATATTATTAATGGCTTTTTGGAAAGCGGAAAAACGGAATTCATTTGTTATACTTTGGAGCAGCCCTACTTTCAGATTAAGGGAAGAACACTTCTGATTGTCTGTGAGGAAGGGGAAGAGGAGTATGATGAAAGGCTCCTTAAGATGAGCCGCACGGATATGGTGCTGATAGAGGATGAGGAGGATTTCAATTCTTCTCATCTGATTGAGCTGGAAAAGAAATACAAACCGGAGCGCATCATTATTGAATATAACGGAATGTGGAATTTTAAGAATCTTAAACTGCCTTTTCACTGGACGGTAGAGCAGCAGATTACCACGATTGATGCCTCCACCTTCCCTATGTATTTTACCAATATGAAGTCGCTCCTTGCAGAGATGCTTCGTAAATCGGAAATGATTATTTTTAATCGCTGTGATAATGTTGAGGATTTAAGCGTTTACAAGAGAAATGTAAAGGCAATCAACCAGAAGGCAGATATTATTTTTGAGGATTCCGAGGGCGAGGTAAATCAGATTTTTGAGGATGATCTTCCTTATCGTTTGGACGATCCCATTATTGAGCTGGACAATGAGGGATATGGTATCTGGTACTTGGACAGCCTGGATAATCTGGACAGATATATAGGAAAGACGGTACAGTTTGTTGCCATGGTATTAAAGCCTGCGGAATTTCCAAAGGACTATTTCGTGCCGGGACGTATGGCGATGACATGCTGCGCAGAGGATATGGCGTTTCTTGGTTTTGCCTGTGAATATGACAAGGCAGATAAGCTTAGGGATAAGCAATGGGTTAAGGTGACCGCAAAGGTTGTCAAAGAATATTTTGCCGATTATGGCGGTGAAGGACCAGTTTTAAAAGCAATCAGCGTGGAGCAGGCGAAGGCACCAAAGGAAGAGGTTATCAGCTTTACTTAATGAGGATTTTATGATGTATCAGTATACGATTACGCAATGGTTATTTTTCTTTTACTTTTATTGCTTTTTTGGCTGGGTATTTGAATCTACCTATGTATCTGTTAAAAGCAGACGGTTTGTCAACAGAGGTTTCATGCGGGGACCTTTTCTTCCCATTTATGGAAGCGGTGCGATCATGATGCTGGTGGTTTCCATGCCTTTTCAGGATAATCTGATACTGACCTATCTGGCAGGCTGTGTGGGAGCTACAGCTCTTGAGCTGGTTACAGGGATAGCAATGGAAAGCCTGTTTAAGGTACGTTATTGGGATTATTCTAATCAAAAATTTAATTATAAGGGGCATATTTGCCTTTCGTCCACCGTGGCATGGGGATTTTTGACCATCTTTATGACCGAATTTCTGCATAAGGGCGTGGAAAAGGTAATTATGGCTGTGCCTTATCAGGTTATTACCTGCATTACAGCTATTGTAACGGTATATATTATCATAGATTTTACGCTTTCCTTCAAGGCAGCTATGGATTTGAGAGATATTCTGATTGGTTGGGATCGTGCAAAGGTGGAGATGGAGCGTATTCAGAAGCGGCTTGATGTGCTTGTGGCTGTGGCCAGCGATGAAATTGAAACACGCAGGCAGGAAAGCAGTATGCGTATGGATGATTTGATGGGAAGCATCGAGGATAAGTTTGGCGCCATTAAGGAGCGTATTAAGCTGAATCCTTCGGAATTTATGGAGGATGTGCGTGAAGAGATCGGAGAGCTGAGAAGTCGTTACACCATTGAAAAGGAACATCGCATGCAGTTTAGGCGGCTTAAGGATTTTTATCAGAGAAATATGATTAAGGGAAATCCGACT
>JAUNGK010000028.1 GCA_030524555.1 Bacillota bacterium
GTTTACTCCTGCAAAGTGGAATTTACTTTTTCAATTGACTATATTCCAAAATATAACAGCACAAGAAGCCCTAAAACAATACGATACCATCCAAAAATCTTAAAATCATGCTTCTTAATATAACCCATCAGGAACTTAATAACTATTACAGAGACAAGAAAGGCTGTCACCATTCCCGTAATCAGTATCATCATTTCATTTCCGCTAAAGGAAAATCCAAATTTCAGAATTTTAAGAAGGCTGGCTCCAAGCATGACGGGAATGGCCAGAAAAAATGTAAATTCAGCTGCAACTGTTCTGGAAACTCCAATCAATAGGGCACCCAATATTGTTGCCCCTGAGCGGGATGTTCCCGGAAAGATTGCCGCAATTAATTGAAACATTCCAATAATCAATGCTGTCCTATAGGTAATATCATTTAAGGAATTAACCTTTGCAATTGCATCTTTGTTTCTGTTTTCTATCAAAATAAAACCAATGCCAAATACGATCAATGCAATAGCCACGCATACCCCGTTATAAAACAGTTTTTCAAAAAATTCATCGAACAGCAGTCCAACTACTGCTGCCGGAAGACATGCTGCAATAATCTTAAACCAAAGCGTCCAAATATCCTTTTTGCACCATGCCAGGAAGCCTGTATTTCCAACCGGATTAGAATTATTCGTCTTCCCGAAGGGCCATATCTGGTTCCAGAATAAAATCACCACAGCTAAAATTGCGCCCAGTTGAATTACCACCAGAAACATTTCCCAAAACTCCGGAGATACATCCAGCTTTACAAATTCATCCAAAAGTATCATATGTCCGGTACTGCTGATGGGAAGCCACTCCGTGATTCCCTCTACAATACCAAACAGCACTGCTTTTAAAAATTCTATCATATTAGTGCCCATACCTTTCCTATACTATTTTTCCAGATAATCCATCAGCTTCATATAATGCTTTTCACCATCATGAAGCCCCTGCTCGTAAAGTGCCCTAAGCTTTCCTTCATCCTTTTCAATCCGGCCCACATCACTCTTAGTCTCAGGACGGATCACATAGGCCCTGCCTGCCGTCTCCTGCTCTTCCAGATAGTCCAGAGTATCATTATAAGCAATATGCCTGTTTTTCATCAGCTCATAAACCTTCGGATATTTTCTGTACTTCAGTTTAATTAAGGAGGTCATGGATGAGGGTTTCCTGCGATACCCTACCTCCTTGGTCAGAATGACAACATTCTTTTCATTTCCGTCCTCTATGGACTTTCGAATGGGAATGGCATCGGAAATACCTCCATCCAGGTAGAAGCTTCCTCGAAATTCCACATTTCTGGATACAAGTGGAAGCGAAGCCGATGCACGGATTGCATCAATCTCTTCTTTCATATCTTTAATGGGAATATATTCGGCTTTTCCCGTTTCTATGTTAGTGACCACGCTGTAAAGCGTCCCCTGATAATTATTAAAGGTTTCGTAATCATAGGGATACAATTCGTCCGGTATCCTGTGATAACACATGTCAACACCAAATAAATCACCTGTTTTCAAAAGGCTGTAAGCACTACAGTAATTCTTATCTTTCAAATAATCAACATTAACATGATAAGCCCTCCCCCTCTGCTTAGAAGCAAAGCTGCACATGCTGCATGCCCCTGCAGATACTCCATAGCAGGAGGAAAAATCAATACCCTTATCAAGAAAAAAATCGAGAACACCGGCGGTATATATCCCCTTCATTCCGCCGCCTTCCAAAACAAGACCTGCCTGATACATAAAATTCCTTCTTTCTTAATAATTTTCCTTCACAAATCTTCGAAGCGCATCAAGTGACCGCTCCACCTTTTCCGTATCAATACAGTATGCCATACGGAAATAGCCCGGTACATCAAAGCTGTCTGAGGGTACAAGCACCAGATCATACTTTAATGCCTTCTGGCAAAAGCTCACTGCATCCTCCTCCAATGCCTTCGGAAAAATATAGAAGGTTCCCCCCGGTTTGGTGCAGGTAAAACCTAGTGAAATAAGCTCATTGTATAAAATATTCATATTAGTTTCATAAACACTCATATCTGAAGTAGTGTCAAGCACCTCTGCCACTGCAAGCTGAATAATGGAGGGAGGACAATTGTGACCGATTCCTCTTGAAATCTGTCCACACATAGCACTGATCAGCTCCGCATCGGTACACCTGGGATTGGCTGCCACATATCCAATTCTTTCTCCCGGCAAAGACAGAGATTTCGAATAAGAATAGCAGGACAGCGTATTATCATAAAACTTTGACACATAAGGAGCATCTACACCCTCAAATACAATCTCCCTATAGGGTTCATCAGAAATAATAAAAATATCATGCCCATATTCCTGCTGCTTTTTCTTAAGAAGCTCTGCCAGTTTAGTTAATGTGTCTGCATTATATACCGCTCCCGACGGATTGTTTGGCGTGTTAATTAACAGCGCTGCTGTTTTCTCATTCAGCATTTCCTCCAGCTTGTCAAAATTAATCTGAAAGCTTTCCGTATCTGCCGGCACTACCTTTAACACTGCGCCCGACATATTAATGTAAGGATTATATTCCGGAAAATAGGGTGCAAAGGTAAGCACCTCATCACCGGGCTTTGTTACACAGCGCACTGCATGGGCTACCGCTCCTGCAGCTCCCGTGGTGGGGAAAATGTGGTTTCCCGTGTAATTCATACCAAATCTCTTATTTAAGGATTCTGCAATCCTGTCCTTCACCGATGTAATGCCGAGGCTGGGACTGTAACCGTGAAGCTCCATGGAACTTTTGTTTTGCAGAAGCTCTATCATAACCTGCGTAAATTTCTCCGGCACGGGTACAGAGGGGTTTCCCAGACTGTAATCAAATACATTCTCATATCCGATTTCTTTTCCTCTTGCTGTGGCAAATTCCGACAACTGCCTGATGACTGATTTTCCCTCTAACATCTTCTTATATTGTTCATTAATCATTTTGCTGTACCTTCCTTATGCTTCTATTAAAATCTTCATCATATTTTACCACAGATCAACTGCTTTGAAAATAAGTGTTATAAACACTGTTATTGATATAAGCATTATTGAAATTCTTAAAAGCCTCCCCAATCCTAAGGAGGCAATTTTGAAAGGTAAAAAGACTTTAAAAGCAGCTCCGATCCTAAGGAGGCGATTTGCGGTAGCCGGATGAGACCTTAGGCTCATCCAGGCGGTAGCAAGCCGACGGGGATTGGAGCTGCTTTACTTATTTTTCAATTTTTACTCATTATCTCATATATTTTATTAACATCATATTCCGGGGCGGTTTGCTGCGCTGCCTTGCAGATGCGGTTAATGACAGTCTCTTCCTCCTCCAATTCCCGGGCAATCAATTTTGTGGTCTTTCCCTTTTTAAGCTTTTTAACGGTCAATGAAATAAGCTTTTGCACTTCTCCACGTTCTATTCCACATGCCATGCCACGCTCTTCCGCTTCCTCTGCAATAACCTCTTCATGAAGCTTCTGGTCATATGTAAAAATATCCATTGCCATTACCTCCGCCTTGTTCTTACTCAGAAAATCTGCTAAAATGTTTTCTCTGATACATTCATCAACTGCCTTGCCAACAGCTTCCTTCACCGTCATATTTTTCTTATAATTTCTAACCTTCTCATTAAAGATCATGTAGCCCTTCAATGATTCGCAGTTTTCCATCAACTCTTTATTCTTACCGTAATTAATGTTCAGCATAATGACCTTAAGCTCTAATTCCGGTTCCCCTGTCTGTTTCAAATAGGCATCTGACAGCTTTAAAACCTGACTTTCAGGTTCATCCTGCTCCCCGTTATAAAAAACTACAAATCTGGGATAAGGTATCTTGGTCAGCTTGGTAGAATACAATGCTTTCTGGGATACAAGCCCTCGGAAGATTGTTGTAACATACTGGAGCTGTCTTAATGGAATATTCGGATTGACCGTAGACTGATGCTCATACAGATTCAATTCCGATGCAATGATAAATGACAGATCATTTTTGATCCCGATATAGATTGCATTTTCCAATGTTGTAATAATAAGTTCTTCCGGGTTCTTATAATTGGTTCTATTCATTGCATTATAAAGGGATAACAGCTTCTCCTTATCCCTGTAGATCATGCGAAACAGATTATCACGGTAGGTTCTGGATACCCTGACCGCTTCTATACTATTCCACATGGAACGTAGTTCCTCTTCCTCAAAGCGTTCCTTGCTCACTGCTTTCAGAAAAGCGGCAAAGCTTTCATAAGTCAGTTCAATTCCAATGCTATCATTCATTTGTCCTCCTTCCGGCCAGAGGACTATGTCAAGATACACTTTATCATGTCCCAGACAAAATCTGTTTCAAATCCTCTGCCTATTAAAATTGTTCAAGCATGGATTTCTTACAAGAATTTGTCTTAGATATGAATTCATAGATTTGCAGAAATTTGCTTTGAGTATATTGTATTCCTTTTGTCATATATTTACAAGTTTTATTTCGAATAATTGGGGAGAATTGGAAAGAATCAAAAAGCCTCTCCCAATCCTCGTCAGCTTGCTGCCGCCTGGATGAGCCTAAGGTCTCATCCGGCTATCGCAAATTGCTTCCTTCGGATTGGAGAGGCTTATTAAGCAATTGCCACAATATAAAAGATAATCATCATAAAATTTTAATTATTTCAATTCTTCTATCACAGAAAGGTAGTCTTCTAATTTATACTTTTCTGTATACCAAATTTGAAGATAGTAAGTTGACTCATCTGATAAAAATAGCCATGTTTCACTACCATATCTATTGGAACTACCCTTTCCTAAAAATTTATAATTACCCACATTCTTCTCAACACTTTCATCAATAGCAGAATCACCAAAATCCACTCTGTTTTTTACATAACTATTGAGTTTTTCTTCTATACCATTACCTTTCAAAACACTGTTATCATCGTATATTGTTATATATCCTCCCTCATATGAAGAATTTGCAGTGTATTTTGCATCACTACAGAAGACTCCTACTCGATTAGGAATCACAATGTCGTCTTCTCCACCAGAAAACTTGATCCCCAAAGCCGGGCAATATAAAGTTTCATCCCTGATCTTCATAAACATCTAAGCCGTTCTTCCATATATCTTCTATTTTATGGTCAAATAAAGTTATAGAAAAAGCAATTCCATTTCCAACAAATGCAACCTCTCTGTTAGTATTTTTCTCATCCGGTTCTCTAACGGCATAAGTAACATCCTCCAGAGTTTCTTTTTTCATTTCCATGTGTTCTGAAATATAACTATCTATATCACCCTCATAATAATTGCACTCAAAATTAAAATTAGAGCTAGTATTAACATTATTATCTAAGAAACCAATCATAAAAGAGCCGGAGAAACCAAACTGACTCCATTCAGCACTATCTCTTCTTATCATAATACCAAGCTCATCACTTTTTATGCCCTCTTCATCCATATACCATTCCGGTGTACTTTCCTCCTGCTCCAACACTTCCTCATCTTCCACTTCAACTTCCTCGTCAGCCTCTTCACCTGCTTCTGTATTTTCTTCCTCCCCAGAAGTAATCTCTTCCGGGGCCTCCGTCTCTGCCGCTGTCTCCACAGTATCTGTTGGGGCTGAATCATCGGAACCACAGGCCAATAATCCCATTGATATCATTACCACTACTATTGCCGCTGCTAATTTTCTTTTCATAAAAAATTTCCTCCACATTTTTGTTTTAGATAAATCCCGAAGTCTCCTTGACCATTTTGAAATCCCGCTCATTTCCGCATGAATAGAAAATCCCGGAGAGCACATTACTATTGAAAGCTCCGCCCTGGTCATACCTGAGATCTCTTCATATTTTAGAGTTTATAACTCTAAAAGTCAATATGTCTGCAACTTATTTTTATAATTTAAACACAAGGGAGTAACGTTACATGAAATATAATGAAAGAATTAAAGAAATCAGAGAAGATCATTCCTATACGCAGCAGAAGGTAGCGGATTTATTGAATGTCGGTCAAAGAACGTATTGCGACTATGAAAGCGGCAAAACCAGAATACCGATTGACAGTATCATCATACTTGCACGGCACTACAATGTTTCCATGGACTATATTACAGGCGTCAGCAATCAAAAAGGACATTTTCCATGTAAGTAAAGCATACAAAAAGCAGCTCCAATCCTAAGGAGGCAATTTGCGATAGCCGGATGAGACCTTAGGCTCATCCAGGCGGTAGCAAGCCGACGAGGATTGGAGCTGCTTTATTTATTTATATTTATTTACTTTCACGTTTTCCCTTAATTAACCGTAGACGCAATGATCTGCATATTTCCGCGGAGCTCTACCTCTCCCATACCAGCAGGCAGAATAAAGTGATCGCCCTTTTTAATCATCTGTCCGTTCACCAGACCTTCTCCCTCAATGACACTCATATTCATAAAAGGATACTCCTGTAATACGGTTACCGGCTTTGTCACATCCAGTTTCCATACCCTGTAATAATCACAGCTGATCAGCTCATTCATCACATTTTCAGGAAGCTTTGCCATGGATTTAATACTGTTCTCCACAGAAGCTGCAGGCACGGTAATCACATCAATGCTCTGCTTAACATGCAGCTGGCGGGGTTTTCCGTCCGTTAATCTGTCGTAGTCGTACACGCGATAGGTAATATCACTGTTCTGCTGGGTCTCAAGGATCATAAGACCTCCCTTGATGGCGTGAACCGTACCCGGGTCAATCTGAATAAAATCTCCCTTCTTAACGGGTATTTCACGAATCAGCTCTCCCCATCTGCCCTGCTCGATCATTTCCTTTAATTCTTCCCTGGTCTTTGCATTATGGCCAACCACTAAGGATGCACCTTCGGGACAGTCAAGCACATACCAGCACTCTGTCTTGCCAAGAGAACCGTTTTCATGCACGCCTGCATAAGCATCATCAGGATGCACCTGAATGCTCAGGTTATCCTTTGCATCAATAATCTTGATAAGCAACGGGAACCTGTCCAGATCAAGATTTCCGAAAAGCTCGGGCTCCTCCTTCCAGAGCTGTGACAAAGTCTTTCCTTTGTAAATACCTTCCTTCACCACACAGTCACCATTGGGATGTGCACTGATGGCCCAGCATTCTCCTGTATTGTCTCCGGGAATTTCATACCCGAACTTATCCCGAAGCTGGCTTCCGCCCCAGATCATCTGCTTGAATACGGGATCAAGAAATAAAATCTGTCTGGGCTTCTTATTAATGGTAAGCTCGGCTCCGTTGGTTTCTATAATCTTCTGATACCAATATGCGGAATCCTTAACAATTCTCTTTTGTGTGGCAAAATCCACATGAACAATTCCGAAACGCTCCGTGTAGCCCTTATCCCATTCAAAGTTATCAAGGAAGGTCCAAAGGAAGTAGCCTCTTACATCCACACCCTCGTCATTGGCCTTCTGCAGAGCAGAAATATATAAATCAAGGAAGTTCTGTCTGTTAGGGTCATGCACCTTTCCGTCCAGTGACACATCATCATGACAGGACATGCCGTTTTCGGTAATATAAAGGGGCAGCTTATATCTGTCATACAGGAATTTCACTCCCCAGTAAAAGCAGTCAGGCGTCACAGGCCAGTTTGCTGCAGTCTTGGGAAAGCCTGCAGGCCTGTCCACAAACTCAATACCTCCGTCCTCGCCCTGTCTGATCATATAGCCGTTATAAATATTCTGTCCCATAAAGTCCAAGGGCTGGGAAATCAATTTCATATCCTCCTCCGTGATAACGGGAAGATACTCCGCAAATTTCTTAAGGCCTTCCTCCGGGTATTTTCCAAGAAATACGGGATCATTAAACCACGCCACATTCCAGGTCCAGTTCTCCATGGGCTGATAAAAGCCGAAAAGCACCTTTCTTGCGGCTTCAATATCCTCCGGCTTATTGGTTGCCGGATAAGCCATACCGCAGGTAGGCGCATATCCCACCTTAATCGGACGGCAGGCATACTTTCTCAGATTAATAACAGCCTGTCCATGGGCACGAAGGGCATTGTGCGCAATCTGGAACACATCCTTCTGAGGCAGCTTTAAACCGGGTGCATGAAGGCCGGAAAGATGTCCGATCCCCACGAAGCATTCCGGCTCATTTAAGGTAATAAAGTTTTCACAAATATCGGAGAAATTTTCCGCAACGGCTTTAGCATACTCGCCAAACCATTCTATGACCTCCTCATTCAGCCATCCCCCCCTGTCCTGAAGAGCCTGGGGAAACTCCCAGTGGTACATGGTCAGATAAGGCTCAATACCGTTTTTCTTCATTTCCAGTATCATATCACGGTACAAAGCTACCGCCTTCTCATTGATCTTTCCTGTGCCTTCGGGGATCAGCCTTGCCCAGCTGACGGAAAAACGATACGCCTTAATGCCAAGCATTCTCATAAGCGCATAGTCCTCCTTGTAACGATGCATATGATCACAGGCTACCGCAGAAGTATGCCCGTCCAGAATATGTCCTTCCTCTGTGAAGGTATCCCAGATCATCTTTCCGCAGCCGTCTCCCTCTTCTCTTCCTTCAATCTGATATGCGCTGCTTGCCACGCCCCAGACAAAATCATCACGAAACATCTATTCTTCCTCCTTGATTATGTTAAAAATTATAAAGCATCTTATTTCTTTTGAAACTGAAACCACTGAAAGTCAAAACAGCTTCCCGGCAGGAAAACAAACTCCAGCTTTCCTTTGCCTCTTAGCGTCTCGATCTCAAAGGTCTGCCCTCCAAATTCTTCTCTCTGTTCCGCTTCTACCACCTGAATGCTGCTTACGCCTTCTCCTGTAAAACGGATTTGGATGGGATTCAGCTCTAAACCGGAACGATAGTTAACAGTGATTGCTCCTGCACCCTGCTCTCCAAAATCCATATCATAAAATTCCAGTGTAACATTATTTCCAATTTTCTCAATTCTGTCCCCATGGATTTCATAAGCGTCCCCGTAAATGCGGTCACACTCCGCCGCCTTTAAAAGCGCATAAGCCTTTTCACTTCTGTTAAACCGAATGCCCCTAAGCTGGAAATTATGGCCTGTCGTAATATACACCGAAGCATTGCCTTTGATCCGGCGGCTCAGCCTGTAGGTCTCCTCCTGAAAAACCATCCACTGAGGCGGCTTAAAATAGAAGCAATCCGCCAACAGCACACTTTCCTTCTCCTTAGGATTTCCCTCCCAGATTTGGAAGGTTACGGGATTATTAGTGTTGGCAAAAACAGGAAGCACGATTTCCTCGGTTCCAAAATCTCCAAAATCCAGACCAGTAAAGCCTATTGTACAGTCTCCCTCTCCGTCCTCCGTCCCAAGAAAACCGATACCATGCTCAATGCCTTCCCCGCACTGTCCACTGCGAAATTCACATAAACCTGCGGGAACCTCTTCGTAAGGATTTAAAAGCGCTCTGCCGATACCTTCTGCCTTTATTTCGATTGCAGACTGCACACTTACTGCAGAGCCTCCGTTTCTGGCAAAGCATTTCAACCAGAATTTTCCGTCACCCTCTGCATAAAGTGATACTTTATTTTCACCGGGATGAAGCTTTACATATCCCACATCAATGCCGGTATCATTGGTTGCCCGCCATTCCAATTCCTGATAGCTTGCATTCTCCGGATAGATAACAGCCCGAACCTGCAGCTGCGGTCTTTCCCTGGTTAAGATACACTCTCTGTCAGGATAAAGCTCCAGCTTTCTGACTGGTATCTCTTCCTCACCAAGAGATAAAGGCTTTCCCTTCGAACCGCCGCCGTAAACGGGATAATCCCTATTTTCTTCTGTTGCGGATACCCCTTCCATAACAGGTGCAGAAACAGCATGAAGCGTAAAACTACAATCCTCAAGCCCTTTTGAAGAAATCCTGACTTCAATCTCTCCCGCCTGTGTTTTGCTTCCGATTACCGCAAGCAGTTTTCCTCCAAACAGCCTTTTGCTTTTTCCTTTAAACTCATCAAAATCCGCACTGTCGCCATTGTCAAGACCAATCAGCCTTCCTTGGCCCGAAACCTGAACATGGATACGGTTCCTGGCATTCTCAACCGGATTACCCTGCTGATCCAAAACACCAATCTCCAGAAAAGCCATGTCCTGACCGTCCGCTAAAATCTCTTTCTTGTCGGGATTGACTGTAATACCATATGCATCCCCAAAGGATCGCCTGGTTTTCCTGGCAATTTCCCTGCCGGACTCATCATAGGCTACCGCCGTAATTTCACCCTTTTCATAAGGAACAAGCCATTTTCCGATCTGATCTCTTCCGCTTTCATGATTAATCTCATGTCTGCCCCTGCTCTCACCATTTACAAACAATTCCACTGACGGAGCATTGGAGCATACCTGTACGTCAATATTCTGCCCTTCTCCAAAGTCCCAATAGGGGAAAACATGAACCATAGGTACTTTTCGATAGTCTGTCCATTCTGCCCGAAAGATATAAAATGCATCCTTTGGAAATCCTGCGGTATCTATCTGCCCGAAATAGCTGTTCTTCGTCTCGTAAGGCGTTGACTCTCCAATATAGTCAAATCCTGTCCAGATAAATTGTCCCATGGAAAACTTAGCGTCCCTGTCATCACCGATACAGTCCTCATAGCTCTTGGCTCCCCAGCCCGTAATACTGTTTCCAAGTGCAGAGCACTGCTCATCCTCGTCCGTAAGTATGGACTTTTCTCTGGGGAAATGATAAATACCCCTGCTGGAGAGAATAGAGGCGGTCTCACTACCGTAAATAATCCAGTCCTTATGCTCCTTATGATGATCCTCATATAAATATTCCGAATAATTATAGCCCACACAGTCCAGGTACTGGGCACATTTTTGAGGATTTTCCCACTTCATGAAATTAGAGCCCAATGTAACGGGTGCATGCCTTTTGTAATCATACCGCCGCACGGCATTTCCTAAGTTGACAGTAATTTCCACGCCTCTTTCAGCAGCCAGCGTATCCTGTATTTCATTTCCGATGCTCCACATCATAAGGCTTGCCCTGTTGCGGTCACGCCTTACCCATGATTCTACATCCTTCTCATACCATTCGTTAAAAAAGCGGGCATAATCATAGGTCGTCTTGGGCTTCTCCCACATATCGAAGGCTTCTGACACCACCAGAAAGCCCATTTCATCCGTCAGCTCCATCCATTCGGGAGCCGGCATGTTGTGGGAGGTTCTGATAGCATTAACACCCATTTTCCGAAGCATAAGTAACTTCCTTCTGGCCGCAGCCTTAGAAAAGGCAGCCCCGAGACAGCCCAAATCATGGTGCTCACATACACCGTTTATTTTTACATTTCGTCCGTTCAGGCAAAAGCCTCTGTCAGGAGAAAACTCCATAGTCCGAAAACCAAAGCTCTGTCTCTCCTTTTCAAGAAGCTCTGTGCCCCTCCAAAGCTCTGTGCTGAGATAATACAGATTTCCCTTTTCCAAATCCCAAAGCTCAGGCTTTAATACAGGTCCGATTACCTGCTTAACAAAAGCGCAGCCACTTCCGGTCTGTAAGCCCGGATGATCTTCTACTCTGCCTATTTCATTTCCGCATTTATCAAAAATCAATTGCTTCAACAGAAGGTCAAAGCTTTCTTCTTCCTCCCCTGCCTTTATCTCCGTATCGATCTCTACACACCAGCTCTCCCCGTCCTGTCTGACAGGTGTAATATAAATTCCATCGGATACGATATGAGTCTTATTTCTGCTTTTCCACCATACATTTCTGTAGATTCCCGCACCGGAATACCATCTGGTATTTGGCTGTTCATATATCACTCTCACATGTACTTCATTTTTCCCTGCATTCAAAAACGGAGTAATTTCAATTTCAAAGGTAGAGTAACCATACTTCCATTCCCCCGCCGCTTTTCCGTTTACAAACACCGCAGCATTCATATACACGCCATCAAACCGCAGGCATATTTCTTCCTGCGGTTTGATTTCGCAAAGCTCAAACTCTTTGCGATACCATCCGATACTGTCACGATACAGATTATGAACATCATAAATCATCCAATCATGAGGGATATCGATTTTTTCCCAAACTTCGTCTTGCGGTATCCGGTAATTCCGGTCTTCGAGTTCCTGCTCGCAGAACTCCCATCCCGTATTCCACAACATTTTAACAGCCAATGATTATTTGACCTCCAAATCTTATTTTACAGTTATCTGTTAAAGATCAAAGCTTAAACCTTGCAATTGATTTATCTAATTCCTCTGCTTCCCTGCTAAGCTCTTCCGCTTTCACAGCAAGCCGTCCGATAACCTCTGTCTGCTCACCAAGAGTTGCGGTAACCTCCTGTGTGGACGCTGCCACCTGCTCAGAAACGGAAGAAATGTTTTGAATGGAATCCTGTACACAAACCTTCTCATCAGTAATCTGCTGAAGACGATTAAGGGTCATCTTAATCCCCTCTACCAGTTCTCCTACACATTCCTGTATCCTTCCAAATACCTCCACCGTCTGAATAAGCGCCTGGGCCTGCTCCTGAACCATGGTTTCAGCACGTTTAGCAGACTCCGTAGTTCTCTGGGTAGTGCTTCCAATAATGGATACAATATCCTGTATTTTGTTACCGGACTCCTTAGACTGGTCGGCAAGCTTTCTGATTTCCTCTGCCACTACCGCAAAGCCTCTTCCGGCCTCTCCTGCCCTTGCCGCCTCAATAGAAGCATTCAGAGAAAGTAAATTGGTCTGACCTGCAATACTGTTAATCACCTCTACAAAGCTCTTAATTTCTTCTGAATTCTTTTCTACCTCATTAATATTTTCTACCAGCATTTTAGTAAGAGAAACCGTAGAAGCGCTCTTCTGATTCAGCTCCTGCACGATATCCCTGCCTTCACCTACTGCTTCAATTGCCTTATCCGCAGTTTTTTCCATCTGGCTGGTTTGATCCGTAACCGCAGTAATATTATCGGAAAAGGCTATCATCTTTTCATTGCTGCTTTCTGTCTCCTCAGCCTGTGACTGAACTCCCTTTGCCACCTCATCCATGGCCTGAGAAGTACTTTTGATAGAGTCATCAATATTTTCTGTCCGCTCTGATACATCCACTGCCATTTCCCGAACCTTAAGGCCAAACTTCTGCATATCCTGCATCAGCATACGCATACTCTCCAGCATCTTATTCAGGCTTGCCGAAAGGATGCCAAATTCATCTTTACGCTTTGTATCAAAGCTGCTGCTTAAATCACCCTCAGCCACCTTGGATATTCCAAGGGTCATAGACTTAACCTCACGGCTGATGCCGATAGAAATAAATCCTCCTGTAGCCATAGCCGCTGCTGCCGCAAGGATTACCATAATAATTGTAATTACCCGAATTGTATTGGCCTGACCCATCAAATTACTTCTTGGAATAAGAGCACATATCATAATGCCCGTATTTCCAACCGGAGTAGACAGATAAACATATTTCTTTCCGTTAACCTTCACGTCTTGGCCAATGGTTTCCTCCTGCTGCCTGGAGTTTTCAAAAAAGCTCTGTCCCACAAACCAGGTATCCTCCACAGGCTCATCCTCTTTACCTTGAATGGAAACGATTTCCCGCCCGTCTGATGAAACAATGGCTCTGACAGTTCCATTGCCAAAATCCATCTGTGCCAGCATATCCTTTACCACATCCATGCTGATATCAAATACTAAATAGGAATCCCCTTTCGCAAATTTCTGGTAAAAGGCAATTGCATAATCATCTTCCTGACTTTTCAGGTTGCTGTCTATGTAACTGTGATATCCAAGCCATGCATTTCTGATGGTTTTATTCTCTGACAAATACTGGCCTTCCTTGCTGGCAAGAAAGTCATCATGGGGATTTTCAGTCATTGATCCTGTCAGTGATGTAAGATATGCCCCTCCCTCAGGAATAACGCTATAGCTGAACATGTATTTGTTGGTAGCTTTCGCATTGCCAAGCAGTGTTTTGGCATTTCTCATTGCTTCAATAGATTTCGTATCCTGCTTTTTGTAATATCTCTCAAAGTAATCCGCCACGTCACCTTTTCCGATTAACTCCAGTGCCTTGCTTGAAAGGGAAGAACATATCAGGTCACAGTAATTTCCAACGGCGGAAACTGTAGATTCCGCTGATTCCTGATACTTGGACACCATACCAGAGGCTGCTGTATTATAGCACACAATACCAAGCACAATCATCATGGCTACCGGGACAAGAAAACCTATAAGCAGCGTCTGCATAATACTGCGTTTACTGCCTCCCCGCACCTCTTTCACAGCCTGAGCGGTGAATTTCACTTCTTCCACCTGCTTATCAGCTTTATTTTTGGCTTTCTTAACTGCCTTTTCCTTTTTTACCTTTGCTTCCTTCCTAAGTCTGGCCGCTTCCTTTTTAACCTGAGCTGCTTTTTCCTTAGCAGCCTTTTTTTCGGCCTTCAGCTTTTCCTTTGTTTCCTTGTCAATAACAGTCTTTTCTATGGCCTCTTTTTCCTTTTTCATGGCGTCCCCCCATTTCTTTAATTGGAACCGATAACCGATACAAGATAAAACGGCACCACATCATCATCATGAGTTTCTACAATGCTGATCTCCACCTTATGCTTTCCCGGCTCCATGTGCCTTGTTATGGTATCAATGTATAAGCAATCTCCCCAATCTTCCTGAAAATTTCCATCCAGAAGCACTGCCTGCTCCTCGTTATCATCTACAACAACCCTTGCAATGGGTGTTGGCTTTCTTACGGATTTCCTGTATTGCACGGCTATTCCGGTACAATCTATCAGAAAGCTGATCTTATCGCCCTTGCATCCGGCAGTCCACCCCGTTCTAAAAATCTCTCTGATACATTCCTGAGGCTCCGGGTCGGCCACAAAACCGCTGATTTGAGGTGAAGAATTATTGTTCTGATATCTAATTGAATTCTGGTATGCATTAGCCGTAATAGGGTCAGGAAAATCCTTCTTTGCAAGAGGCTCTTCCTCCTTATCAATATCCTGATAAACCTTCTCAAGGAAGTCGGTAATAACCTTAGCCACAAGGGCATGGCCTGCATCATTGGGGTGCAGATTATCCGGTGTAATCTCGCTTCTTTCAATTCTGCCCGTTTCCACCTCTGGCCAAATCGTGGATTTCATGCTGACCATGGGAAGCTGATATGCCTTTGCTACCTGCAGGTGCATTTCTTCCGCATTGCCGCCGTCATCATATCTTACATTGTTCATAAGAAGAATTGCCGGGTCACACTGATCGGTACATATCCTTCTGATAAGTCCCTCGTAGGTCTCTTTAAAAAATTCTGTATTATCATCATTTACAGCAAACTCTACCAACACAAAATCAGGCTTATACTTCAGCAGATGATCCTCCACTCTCGAAACGCCGAACTGAGATGTGGTACCTCCAATTCCTGCGTTAATAAATGTAATCTCTGACTTGGGAAATTTTTCTTTCCACCAGCTATACACAAGATAAGCATAACATGTTTCCGGCGTGGAGGAAAGACTTCCCTGTGTAATTGATCCTCCGAGAAATCCTGTTGTAACAGCCTTGCCCTCTCTTGCCTTTTTCATGCATTCCTTGATTTTATACCAGTTTCCTCTGTTTATCATGCCTCTTTTGGTTTGAATTTCATATCCCATGCTGATCCCCTCCTATCGTCTTAACCCTTATATTTTCGTATTTTCTTAAGTATAAAGCAAAAGGTCTGCTTCCGCAGACCTTTTGTTAGACAAATTCCTTCGTTTCTACAGAATCTGTACTACCTTTCAACATTATCTTCTGCCAATTTCCGTGTCGGATTCTGTTACTACGCTATGCTCCTTAATATAAGCCATAATATCCTCAAACTGGGTAAATGCAAGGCCTACATAGCTGTCAGCACAGCCATAATAAATTGCAATCTTTCCGCTTTCAGGATCATGGATCGTAGCGCAGGGGAAGCATACATTAGGCACGAAGCCTCTCTCCTCATACCACTCTTCGGGAGTTAAAAGGAAATTCTCGCATCTATATTTAACAATAGAAGGATTCTCCAGATCCAAAATTGCTCCGCCGATGGAATAAACAAAACCGTTACAGGTGCCGCTTACACCATGGTAGAATAACAGCCAGCCTTCGCTTGTCTCAATAGGAGCAGCGCCGCCGCCGATCTTAACGGACTCCCACCATTCATTTCCTTTCCCCATTACATGTCTGTGCTTGCCCCAGTAAACAAGGTCAGGGCTCTCACTTACGAAGATATCACCGAACGGTGTATGTCCACTGTCGGAAGGACGGCTTAAAAGTACATAATTGCCGTTAATCTTTCTGGGGAACAGCACTGCGTTTCTGTTGTAAGGAATAAACGGATTTTCAAGTCTTGTAAAGGTCTTGAAATCAGTTGTCTTAGCCATACCAATTGCAGCACCGTAAAAATCCTGACACCAGATAATATAATAGGTATCCTCTACCTTAACTAATCTGGGATCATATGCATACTTAGGCATGAAGGGCTTTCCTTCCTCATCTACAAAAGGAATCTTTTCCTTATCAAAATCCCAGTGAATTGCATCCTTGCTTCTTCCCATGTAAATATAAGGAATACCATTGGTCTGCTCACCACGGAATACACCGATGAATTCATCACCGTAGGGCATTACTGCGCTGTTGAAAATTCTTGCAACATTCTCAACCGGGTTTCTTCCAATAATCGGGTTTTCTGTATATCTCCAGATAGGTGCACCCTTTAAGTTTGCCGGCTTCTCCTGCCAAGGTACATTTTTCACTGCAGGAGCAATCATCTTTACTTCGCTCATTCTTTTTCCCTCATAGTCTTTCTATTTATTTGTATTTAAGAATTCCAGATTCTTTTTGATAAGGTCGCATCTCTGCGCTACACACTCCACGGAACGAAGCGGATCCTTCGGTGTGTTAAATACATAGTCAATAAGCTTATCCACAGTAGTTACCGCAACATGCATTCTGGTATCACTGGATGCATAATAAATATACACTTCTCCATTATCTTTTGCAATAGCGCCATTGGTAAATACCACATTGGATACGTCTCCTACACGCTCTCCGCCTCTGGGTCCAATCAAAAGTCCTGAAGGCTCAGCAATGACCTTAGAGGGATCATTTAAATCTGTTGCAAATGCATAAATTACATAACGGAGTCCTGCTGCTGTATTACGCACGCCATGAGCTATATGAATCCAACCCTTTTCCGTCTTAATAGGAACAGCGCCGGCACCATTTTTGGATTCCGTAATCGTATGATATCTGCGGATGCTGGTCATCTTTTCCTCATCGATCACCGCATGCTCAATATCATCACAAAGTCCAAAGCCAATTCCACCGCCTGATCCCGTCTCAATAAAATCATCCATAGGCCTTGTATAGAAAGCATACTTTCCATTTACAAATTCTGGGTGAAGAACCACATTTCTCTGCTGAGGAGATTTCAGGGTGGTAAGATTATCCAGTCTTTCCCATGTCTTTAAATCCTTTGTGCGGACAATTCCTGCTGCCGCAACAGCTGCGGAAAGATCATTTACGGATGTGTCCTTGCTTTCTGAGCAGAAAACACCGTAAATATATCCATCTTCATGCTTGGTAAGACGCATATCATATACATTGGTCTCCTCAGGGCATGTATCCGGCAATAAAATGGGGTAATCCCAGAACCGGAAACCATCTACTCCGTTGTCACTTTCTGCCACACCAAAGAAGGACTTTCTGTCGTCTCCTTCAATTCTCGCTACCAGATAAAATTTTCCGTTAAGCTCAATGGCACCGGAATTTAAAACAGCATTGATTCCAAGTCTCTTCATGAAATAAGGATTTGTCTCGGGGTTCAAATCATATTCCCATGTAGGAGGAATATGGTCTCTTGTAAGCACCGGATATTTGTATCTGTCATAAACACCGTTGTAGAAATCTGTATCGATTTCATTTTTTCTGCCGATAAGCGCTTCATACTTTTTAAGCACTTCGGCATATTTCTCATGTAGCATATCAAGTACCTTACCTTTCTCAGCTTCTTTTAATTACCTCAAAACACATTCTACCATTATGATAAGGACATTTCCAGGGTTCTACAATAGGTCTTTCGGGATAGGGCACTCCTTTCGGATCAACCTCCCAAAACCATTCGGAGCCGGAACGCTTATCAATTACATGCTCCTTAATAAATTCCCATTCACTCTTGGCCGCTTCTAAATATTCAGGCTTATCAGGGTTCATTTTCCAGCCGTTCAAAAATCCTACTACCGTTTCTGCCTGAACCCACCAGATCCTGTGATTATTCACCACTCCCTTTTCACACTCATTGGCAAGGGAATGTCCGTCAAATGCAACCTTGTAGATCTGTGCTGTCAAATCCCTGGTAATGGGAGTCATCTTTTCTGCGTACTCCTTTTCCCCAAGAATCTCAACACCTCTGTCCATCAGCCATGCCGTTTCAATATCATGGCCATAGGAATGCAGATCAAGAATGGAATTCATCTTGGCATCAAAGAATACCTCCTGTCTGTGAAGCTTTGGATTATATACCTTATCGGCAAAGGTATCCATAATCCACATAAGGCGCTGCTTCACCTCCGGCAGCTTTGCCACGCGGTAAAGCTCCGTATAAGCTTCAAATACATGCAGCAGCGTATTCATTGTCTTTTGTGCAATTACACCGTTTTCTGAAAGCTTATCGTTCTCAATTTCATGAAAAGTTTTATCAAATGCTTCCTTGTAGCCTATTTCATCAGTACATCTGGTTTCAATAATATGAAACAATTCTTTGGCCATGGAAAGGGCTTCTTCATCCTTCGATGCCTCATAATAGGAGGAAAGAGCATAGATGGCAAAGGCCTGATTGTAGGTGTGTTTGGTGGTATCAAAAGGCTCACCGTTATATTCAATTGACCAAAAAATCCCACCGTTTTCCTTATCCATGCAATGCTCTTTCATAAAAGCAAAGCCATGCTTTGCTTCTTCCAAAAGACTTTCGTCTTTTAAAAGCGTATAGGCATTTGAGAAGAACCACATAATGCGGCTGTTCAAAATACAACCCTTCACCGCTTCTTTATCCAGCTTCAGGTCATAATCCATCCATCCGTAATAACCGCCGAACTCATCATCCCTTAAGGACTTCCAGAAGGGAATAATTTTCTCAAGAAGATGGTTCTTTATTTCTTCTACCATCATTTTTACGATCTCCTCTTCACAAATAGATATTTTTCATTTTAGCCTTTAACAGCACCGGATGTAAGACCGCTGTAAATCTGCTTCTGACAGGTAATAAACAAAATAAGCGCAGGCAAAAGCGATATAATAACACCGGCACAAATCAGATTGTACTTACTTCCCAGAGGGCCTACAAAGGTATACAGGGAGGTGGCAACCGTAGGTAGGTTCTTCTTATCCTGCAAATACAGGTTTGCGGAATAATACTCATTGTAAGTGCCAACGCCCTTCAAAATACAGGAGGTGACAATCGCAGGCTTTAACAGCGGAAGCAAAATCCTGTAGAAAATCGTAAAATAAGATGCTCCGTCCACAATCGCCGATTCGTCAAGTGAAATCGAAATATTTTCGAAGAACTGAATGTAAATATAAATGGAAATAACATCCGTACCACACATCATAATGATGTATCCCCACAGATTATTGATAAAATGCAGATTATACATAATCTCATAAACTGCGACCTGCATAGCAACACCCGGAAGAAGGGATGCAAACAAAAACAGATTACGGATCAAATTGTTTCCGGGAAACTTAAATCTGTCAAGAACATATGCAAGCTGTGTGCCTACAAAAACAGATGCAACCAATACAATAATCAGGATAATCAGCGAATTTAAAAACGCTCTACCCATATTGGCTTTCTGAAAGGCCTGTATAAAATTATCAAAATTCAGCCAGCTCTCAGGCAAAACCATAACATTGGTCTGCTGATATTCAACATCTGTCTTAAACGCAGTGATTACACAGGAAACAACAGGCAACACTGCCACAAATGAGAAAAATACTAATGAAAAATATTTTAGAAAAACCAGTAAATATTTGCCAATTTTCTGTACTATAGTCATCTATTTTCCCGCCTTTCTAGCTGCCATCTTAGCAAGCTTTTTATCACGTTTTGCTGTTGCATTCAAATTCTCATCCTCTGCATTCTTGAAAACGTACTTAAAGAACAGCTTCTGTGCAATGGTAGCTGCAAATATAATCATCAAAAGAACAATTGCCATTGCTGAAGCAAGGCCAACCTTCTGCTGAGTATGTGCAATCTCGTGCATAACAACAAAGTAGGTACCTGTTCCGTTCGCACCGCTGGTGATAACATAAGGAGGCTCGAAAGCACTTAAGGAACCTGTAATAGACAAGATAACATTCAATGTAATAATTGTTTTAATACTTGGAAGAATAATATATTTAAACTGCTGGAATCTGTTAGCGCCATCCAGCATGGCCGCTTCATACAATTCACTGTCTACAGACATGATTGCGCCAATAAAGAGTACCATGTTCTGTCCAAAGTAGCGCCATACGGAAGTGCCCACCAGAGATATATTGTTAATACTCTGATCCTTTAACCAGTAAGGTAAATTTTCTAAGTTAAATCCACACCACTGAAGCACTGTATCAAACACAAAGCCTCTGGTATAGAAAAATTTAAAAATAAAACCAATTGCAATACCATTAATCAAATAGGGAAAGAACATAAATCCCTTGAAAATGCTTCCGCCTTTAACCTTAAAGCTCAGCACTGTTGCAAGATAAAGAGATAACGCAAGCTGAACAATAGAGCCGGCCATATAGTACAAGCTAAGCTTCAAAGCTCCAAAACAGTCATCTCTCTGAAATACTTTGACATAATTCTTTAATCCTACGAATTTTCTGGCTCCAACATATTTCATATTATAAAAGCTGAAACCAAACATCTCTGCAAAAGGCAGATAAGTAAAAGTAAACAGCAGCAAAAGAGGAATAATCATAAAAGCTACCATAACAAATACCTTCTGTCCGTCCCTGCTCCTTGCCCACTGCCCAAACGTTCTCTTCTGCGGTCTAACCGCTAAAGTCTTCGCTGCCATACACTCTTTCCTCCTGAAAATAACATCTTATGATAACTAGAGCCAAGGAAATACCTCCCCTTGGCTCTAATATTCATATCACAACAACCAACTGCTTAATCAAAGATTAGTTGTTTACTTCGATACCAAGCTCTTCCTGAGCTGCATTCCAAGCTGCCTTCCAGTCAGCCATAATATCATCAAAGGTTTCGGAACCTGTAGCTGCTGCTTCAACGATTCTCTGTACCTTTGCGTTTCCGCCAGCGTTGAAGGAAAGCTCTGACTCAGCGTTCATCTGATTTAAGAAATCAGCTTCACCATCAAGAGCAGGCTGGTCGCTTAAAACTGTAGAACCGTCAAATGCTGCATACAGATCAGGGTTCTGTCCATCCTTATCTACAGTGTAACCACCTTCGTTGTAGCACCATCCGGATTCTTCTGTCATCCACTTAACGAATACCATAGCTGCTGTCTTATTCTCGTCAGAAGAGTTTACATTAATACCATAGCTGTAGTCACCGCCAGCTAATGCATACTGTGTTCCACCAACAGTCATAGGGAAAGGCATATATCCAACATCCTCGCCGTGATCGCCAGCTTCTACCATCTGAGCATATGCCCAGGAACCAAGTACCATAGTACCGATCTCACCGTTGTTCAGCATGCCCTTGCAGCCTTCCCAGTCAGTTGTGGTATAGTCATCTTCAATCAATCCATTAGCTACTGCATCATAAAGAATTCTGTATAAGTTGTAGATACCTGTGTCATCACCGGGATCTGCAAAAGGATCTGCAGTATGAACGAACTTCTGGTTCATATAAGTGTCATCACCATTAGATACGATACCGATGTAAGCATCCCATGCACCCATGGTCCATCCTGCTGCATAGTTTGTATACAGAGGAATAGCATCTGTGTTGTCTTTGATCAGCTGCAAATCTGCAAGGAACTCAGTAGGAGTTGTAGGAAGCTCTGTGATTCCAGCTGCCTCAAATACAGCCTTGTTGTACAGAACGCCCTGTGCGTTAGCCATATAAGGAACACCATAGCTGGTTCCGTCATACTCCCAAATGTCTGCAAAGTTGATCTCTGCCTTAAGATTTTCAAGAGTATCCATAGGCTGGAAGTAAGTTGCCAAATCAGCCTTATCTACTGCAGGGATAAACATAATGTCGCCCCAGTCACCTGTAGAAAGACGAAGAAGTGCATCTTCTGCGTAGTCTGTAACACCTTCAGTCTCAACTGTGATGTTAGGATATACCTTGTTGAACTCAGCGATCATTGCTGCAATAGTACCGTCCTCTTCACGGTCTGTCTTGTGGTGAATCCACTTAATGC
>JAUNGK010000246.1 GCA_030524555.1 Bacillota bacterium
GGTTATTAAATGCGTCGTGCGCTGGCTGAAAGAACACGGCGTCCAAAATATTACTTTGGCGGAAAGCTCCGGCGGGCTGTACAATGCGGAATACATGAAGAATGTATATCAGGTCTGTGGTATGAAACAGCTTGGGCCTGATATTAAGCTGAACATGGACTTTTCTGCCCGTACCGTAAACTGTGCGGAAGGCTTTGCCAACCATTCCTTCCATATTATTACACCGATTATAGAGGCCGACTATATTATTAATATCTGCAAGCTGAAAACTCATGCCATGACCGGATATTCCGGCGGCATTAAAAATCTGTTCGGAACCATTCCTGGACTGGAAAAGCCCCAGATGCATTATCGCTGGCCGGATATTGAGGATTTTTCCCGAATGCTTCTTGAGCTTGCCCAGACCGTAAACCCTCAGCTCACTATCATTGATGCCATTGACGCCATGGAAGGAAACGGACCCACCGGAGGCACCTCGCATCCTCTTCACATGCTCCTTGCCGCAAAAGATTTTTATACACAGGATTACTTTGCTGCGGGACTAATGAAGCTTGATCCCATGAATATTGTCATGATCAGACAGGCTGTAGAGAAAGGACTGGCTAAACCCGACAAGCTGCAGCTTATCGGAGACCAAATTCCTGACGAGCTTACACCGTTTCAGGTTCCAGATACCATCAGACTGGATTTTTCAGGCTGGGTGCCCGGCTTTTTGCAAAAGCCCTTCCTTGCCCTTGCAGGAAAGCTGCTTAAATCCTATCCTCAATTAAATAAGGATCTGTGCGTAGGATGCGGAAAATGTGCGGAGAGCTGCCCTGCTCATATCATTACCATCAAAGACAAAAAAGCTAAATTTAAGAAAAAGGGCTGCATCTCCTGCTTCTGCTGTCAGGAAATGTGCCCTATGAAAGCAATTTATGTTAAGAAAGCCTTATAGCGTGGATTTGGGGTGTATTCAAAGTTTTTTATTTTAAATTGACAAATTGCACAAAGCAATTACTAAGCTGTCATTGCGAAGCAAAATGAGATTTTCTTAATGTTCTGATAAAATTCAGCAATTTCGGGACATGGATGTCCCGAAAAGTCCGTAGCTTCGCCCGGATGGCGAATTACGGACGGTTGCGTAAGCAAAAAGAACCTGCCCAGAACATTTAGAAAATCCATTTAGCGGAGCTGACGCGTGTAATGCTTTGCTCAATTTACTCTTTTAAAATGAGAAAACTCCATTTATCTCAGCGAATCGGAATAACATTACCTTCCCTCAATTCTGTATCCCTTTGTCCACTTATCTGCCGGTGAAGCATCCTCTGCCGATCCCGTTACCGCTTCCAATAAGGAACCGAAAAATTCATCCACATAGGCAAAGGAATTAAACATTCCCGACATTTCCCACTCCACCTGTGGCTGAATGTCCATATTAGAATTATTGACGGTAAACTCTTCGCCCTTTTCCGGGTCATATAGTTCCTCAAAGGTTGCAGTCACATAGCGGACGCTGCTGTGAATATCATCATAAAATGCATAGCCCACAAACTCTGCCTGAATGTGATCTGTCAGCTTCAATCCCACACAGACCTTACAGGTGAGATCAGGATATTCCGGACTGATCTGCCAATCGTAGGAATACAGATACATTTCCCCTGATGCGCCGTCCTGATTCTCCGTCCGATAATGTTCAAATTCAAGCTCTGAAACCTGCTTCGGATAATTTTTCTCCGCATATTCCGTAATCCTGCGGACACACTCTTCAAAATTCTGTACGGTTTTGACAGTTTCCTTTTCCTTATCCCTGATCAGGCAGGCGATTACCCCGTCACTGTCACCGGACCATGTAAAGTTTGCCCATGCGTCACCGGACTGTGAAATGCCCACCGTCCAGCCATAGGGCGTATTCACCTGGTACTCCCCCGCCTGCATATAGGCAGCCCTTGATTCCTTTGTTATGATATTTTCTTTCCGCAATACTTTAAGCGTCATTCCCGGATAAATCATGTCAGGATCGGAAATCAAATCCCTATTGCCAGCTGCAAGCTCCACATAACCATTTCCGTAACCCCACAGCTTCTCGGCAATCTTCCACAGACTGTCTCCCGGTTCAACCGTATAATCCTCTTCTTCCGTTATCAGCGCCACGCAAATCTCTTCCCCGTCCGGCACATCACCATAAACAACGGGATATTTTTCCTCCGCGAAGGCAGGTTCTGCCGGTATGAACAATAAAAGCAGCATTGCAGCACAGACACAGCATAAAAGCCTTTTTAATAATTGTATTCCCATATACTTGCATCTTCCCCCAGCCAGATGTTTTCCTTCTTGTCCTCACAGGGAAGCACTTCGCCCGCTTCCTCGGACCTTTCATATTTGTCCCAAAAATCGCTTTGCTTTTTAAAGCCTTCCAATTCGTCCAGACTTAGCTGCGTATAATAAATTCTTTCGGTAGGAACCTGCGTAATGGCATATTCCAATACAGGATCAAAGGAAATTCCTACCACGAAATCTTTCTCCTCCGTAATGTAGAAAAAAGGCCTGCACGTATAGATCTGATTGATTTCCTCGTCTTCCTTAAGGAACCATGAAAGCATTTTGTCAATGTTTTCATCATCCGCATAGTCCTCCTGCACATCCTCGCTCAGGGACTTATCCCACAGAACAATAAATTCTCTGTCAACGTTAAAAATATCGGATAACTCATAACTTTCACCGGTCACAAGATCCACGGTAAGCGCCCTTTCGGTACCGTTAGTCATCCACACCGGATTTCCGGGAGCATACAGTTCATAATAATCAAGACTTATCAGATACTGACTGTGAAAGGTCACATCACAGGTTACATTGCTGCAAAAAATGGAAAAATGCTCTTCCTGAAAGGCCTTCACTTCCTCAGATGGCTCTAAATGCCAATAATTTACCCGGTCCATTGCGGTATCATACATCAGCCCGTTCAGCTGTTCC
>JAUNGK010000247.1 GCA_030524555.1 Bacillota bacterium
CTGTCCACTCGCTCCAAATTTTATCTTCAATTTGCAAAAGAGAAGAAATGTTTTTGTTACAAAATTCTTTTCCTTTTTCGGTTAGGTATACAATTGTATTGCGTCCTGTGCCTTGTTCAAGATATACCATTTCGTCTTTTTCCAGCTTACGAATTGCTGTATTTATAGTTTGACGGCTCATGCCTGTCAATCTGAAAACATCACTTTGCAAGCATTGATTTCCTTTTTCACAAAGCACATACAGCGTGTTCAGAACACTGTCGGAAACGCCAAATTTTAATGCTGCTTCATGGTACAAGGAATCAATTTCGCCTGATATATGTACAAATTCTCTTGCCTGTGGATTTATCATAGCGTCCTCCTTTATATCCGATTCCGTATATACTGTTATTATATCCGATTTCGTATATATGTCAAGAGAGGTTTTATTGCTTATGCGTTAAGAGATTATGTCCACAGAAACAATTGTTAATAAAATTTTCACGGTTTTGAATTATGCTCTAGATGATTTAAAACTGTAAATCGGCACTGAGTGAAGGAGGTAATCAATCAGGTGGAACCAACGTCCGGGGTGTTTCCCCGGGAAGAAAGAAAGCAGTACGAATAGTGACAAGCCCACAGCACATAAAAATGATGTGGGCAATTATTTTGGCAGGAAATGAATTTCGCCGGCCCTTATGTGGAGGTGGCTGAAATGGAGAATCAGCAGAAAGGGCCGGATGAAGGCTTTGACGAAAATATCATAAAGCAGGAACGGTTCAGAGCAGAAAAGCTGTATCGCTTCTCTCTCTATGTGGTTCAGTCCATGCGCAAGGAAGGTTTGATTTCCTGTGAAGAGTACAGACAGATTGATACAATTCTGCTGGAAAAATACCGCCCCATTTTAGGCATTCTATTATCGGGAAGATATTTTATTTGAGGAATGTTTTGATGCGGAAAATCAGTATTATTGAGCAGGCGGCGCCTGATATTTTAAAAGCAAAAAGGACAGCTGCTTATGCGCGGGTTTCCAGGGAAACGGAGCGGCTTTCACACTCTATTTCTGCCCAGATCAGCTATTATGATAAGCTGATACGGAATCATCCGGGGTGGGAATATGCAGGAGTATATGCAGATTGGGGCATTTCAGGAACCGATGTGGGAAAGCGGGAAGGCTTTCAGCGGATGATTGCAGACTGCGAGGCAGGCAAAATTGATATTGTGCTGACCAAATCAATCAGCCGGTTTGCAAGGAATACGGTGGATCTGTTGGAAACAGTCAGACATTTAAAGGCTCTGAATGTAGAAGTGCGGTTTGAAAAGGAGCATATAAATTCCTTAAGTGGAGACGGGGAACTGATGCTTTCCATTCTGGCATCCTTTGCCCAGGAGGAAAGCCGGTCCATGTCCGAAAATATCAAATGGGGCATCCGAAAAAGGTATCAAAGCGGGGAGATCGGCGTGAAAAATAAGCAGGTATTCGGATACCGGTATGACGGAGAAAGGTATGTGATTGTGCCAAAGGAGGCGGAGATTGTTGAAATTATTTTTGAAAAATATATTGCCGGAATGACGCTGCGGGATATGGTAAGGCTTTTGGATGAGATGGGAGCCGAAACGAGGCAGGGCTGCCGTTTTTCCTATAGTTCCATACAGTATATACTGCATAATGAGATTTACTGCGGAGACAGGCTGCTGCAGAAATGCTTTGTGGAAGATCCTATCCGACATAACAAGGTTTCAAACAAGGGACAGCTGCCCCAGTATTACATCAGGGACTGTCATCAGCCTATTATTGACCGGGAAACCTTTGCAAAAGCCCGGAAGGAAGCAAGGAGCAGGGCAGCAGGCATTTCAGGGAAGGCAGAGGAATTATGTTTTCATGACAGGAGGGCGGAACAGTGACCAAAAATGTAATCACCATACCGGCTGTAAAAAAAAGCCATCCGGCCAGCTTTAGTGAGGGGAAAGCAAGGCGCAGGGTTGCCGCATATGCCCGTGTTTCTACGGATTATGAGGAACAGCAGTCCAGCTATGAGGCACAGATTAATTATTACACCAATTACATCAAAGGAAGGGCAGACTGGGAGTTTGTGAAGGTGTATGCGGATGAAGGGATAACCGGCACCTCCACAAAGCGCCGGGAAGGCTTTAGAAGCATGGTGGCGGATGCGCTGGACGGGCAGATCGACCTGATTGTCACAAAGTCGGTGAGCCGGTTTGCGAGAAACACGGTGGACAGCCTGACTACCATTCGAAAGCTGAAGGAGCACAAGGTAGAGTGCTATTTTGAAAAGGAAAATATATGGACCTTTGACGGTAAGGGGGAACTGCTTCTCACAATTATGTCCTCACTGGCTCAGGAGGAGAGCCGCTCTATCTCCGAAAATTGTACATGGGGGCAAAGAAAGCGCTTTGCAGACGGTAAGGTTTCAGTACCCTTTAAACGGTTTCTGGGCTATGACCGGGGAGAGGATGGGAATCTTGTAATTAACCGGGAGCAGGCGGTTATCGTTTCCAGAATTTACGGCCTTTTTCTGCAGGGGCGGTCACCCTATGCTATAGCAAAGCTGCTGACGAAGGAGAAGATTCCTTCGCCGGGCGGCAGGGACACGTGGACCCAGGGAACGATAAAGAGTATTTTGACCAATGAAAAATATAAGGGAGATGCCCTTCTGCAGAAGGTTTATACGGTGGACTTCCTGACGAAAAGGAAGAAGGTAAATAAGGGCGAGGTGCCCCAGTATTATGTGGAGAACAACCATCAGGCAATTATCAGTCCCGATGTTTTTGAAGCGGTGCAGAAGCGGATGGCGCATCGCACCACAGGACAGAATCGGCAAAGCTGTGTGGGAATTTTTTCGGGGAAAATTAAATGTGGTGACTGTGGAGGCTGGTATGGTTCCAAGGTGTGGCACTCCAATGACAGGTACCGAAGAATTATCTGGCAGTGCAATCACAAAT
>JAUNGK010000029.1 GCA_030524555.1 Bacillota bacterium
AAAACAAGTGAAATAATAATATATAATAGCAATTAATGATTAAATTTTTTTGTACATATCCAAAAGAAGGTGAAATAATGCTGATTATTCAGAAAGCACAAAGAAATGATTTGGAAAAAATACTGGAATTGCAATATTTAGCTTATCAAAGTGAAGCTAAGTTGCTTAATGATCCTAATATTCCTCCGTTAAAACAGAACTTAAATGATGTGGTGGATGAATTTGATAAGGGAATTATTCTAAAAGTGTTGGATGAAAATCAGGAAATTATAGGATCGGTTCGAGCCTATTTTGAAAATGGAAATGTTCATGTTGGAAAATTAATGGTGCATCCTAAAAAGCAAAGAAACGGTATTGGAACAAAACTTCTTGAGGCGATAGAGAAAGAGTATCCGGGGCAAAGATATGAATTATTTACTAGCACTAAAAGTGTTAGTAATATAAAATTATATGAGAAACTTGGTTACAAAATTTTTAAAAAGGAACAAATATCAGAAGATTTATGTTTTGTATATTTAGAAAAATATTAAAGTCAAAATACATAGAGTACAAATCAAAGATTTGTGAGAGAAGTGCATTTCGCACTGCGAGGTGCGATTGAAATCGGGGAGTTATACATAAGGAGTACGATACAATGAATGGGAAGGAACAAACCCATATAGTATTCAGAGATTTAGCAGTTAATTTTGGATTTAGGGAGGGATCAGTTGAAAGCATCGACCAAAAAGGATATATCAATTATATTGTCTGTAAGTGTGATATCAGCAATTTTATATATTGTTTTTGAAGGAACGATTATGGACTATGGTCGTGATATGTCACATCCTTTGCTGTTAAGATTTCTGCCTGTGCTTGTAATACAGTTTGGAATGTCTTGTTTAGGGATGATTATAGTGTTAGTTAAAAATAAAGAAAAATTATCAGAATATGGACTGGTGAAAAAGAATGCACTCCCATCAATTGCGGGTTGTCTGCTGGTTGCTGTACCTACTGTGCTTTTCCTTTGGATCACAAATGATATTCACGGATTTTTACCTTTTCAGGGAATGTTTCTGACAAAGGATATATTAAATGCAGCATTTCCGTTTAGTATGTTGGGATATCTTACAATAGCTTTGGTTTGGGGTGTTGGCGAAGGATTGTTTTATGTGGTTTTAGCTGATAAGATAAATGCCGTTAGAAAGCCCAAAAAGTTTTGGAATCCAGGAGCTTTTATCTGTGCAATTATTGCGATTCTGATACACGGAATGATAGGTTTTGACTTAAAAATATTGGTTGAAGCCATTACAACATTCATTCTCATGTATGGTTCTCTGCTGATACGGGACAAAACAGGTAATGCATGGGGGAATATATTGATATTCTTTATAATATGGAATGCTTTATGACGGGAGACAAAATGAAAAATTATAATCAAGTTTATGTGAAAAATAGTTTTGAAGCAGCAAAAATGTATTGCAAAGCATTTGGTGCAGAGATTACACGTGAGTTTAAAAATGAGAACAATACTGCTTATGACCACTGCGAATTATCTGTAGATGGAGAAGGATTTTTGGCATTAGCGGAAGCGAAGAATCCTTGTGATATAAATATTGTACATAAGTATAAATGGGAAACCATGACATTTAATGTATTTGAAATGGGGACGGAGGAAGCAGTTTATAATGCGTTTCAGGTTTTGCGCGATGGTGGTGTAATTATGGAACCTATTCATGAACTTCCCTGGAGTAAATGTTGTGCCACCATTATTGATAAATTTGGGGTGTGCTGGTGGATATCCATTTAGCGAAGATACGAAAAGATGCCAGGGACGGTTAAATTTCCGGCGGTAAAAATAACAATCCCAATTTGTATTGAATATTATTTTGTATTGGACATTTTCTATAAATTTTGTGTTTTACATTGTCAGGAGGTTAAGTGTATGTTTGAAGAAATATCATTCCCTGAACATGAATATGAGTCAATTCAAAATTATTTAAATAAACTAGGGTATTGTTATACCACGAGAGTATATAAAGAAATCGGGAAATATAAAGTCGGGGAATTATATACTGCCCCATGGGGTGATGTATTGAAAATAGACGAAGTTAAAACATACTGGAAAGTATCAGATCGCCCTTTCTATGACGAAATGAATGATGAGGAAAAGATAGAAATCTGTAAATATTCTGAAGATATAGGATTGCCATACGAATTTATAAAATTTTCCAAAAGTACAGTATGATTATATTTCAACAGCGACAAATTCCGGTCCGCAGGGATGAGAAAAGGAGCCAAAAATTGAATTTTGGTGGTGATGTTATGAACAAGCGAGAACTTATTTTTATAGCGATTTTGACTTTGCTGATTGCATTTATGGATATAACAGGTATTCCAAGTGTATTCTTTTTCAATATTCAAGTTGCAGACATAGAGCCTTTCTATTTTACGTTGATGATTAATTTCTTGTTTATAGGAATAATAGCCTTCTTGTTTTTAAGAATGCTATGCCCTAAGTGGAGGTTGGGATTTACCAAAATAGGATTGATAGTTGGATACAAAAAATATGGAATAATTGGAGTGACCGTTGCGATAGTGGGCTTTATTGCTTTTTATGTCGGATTATCACCCTTTGACCGTCAGCCGTCTATTGCAAAAGTGCTCGTTGAAGGCGTCATATATTATGTTGGTGTTGCAATAATCGAAGAATTATATGTGCGTGGCTTATTACTTAATCTTATCGAAAAGATGTTTAAAAAAAGTAAAAATAGTGCGTTGATTGCAGTTATATTATCATCCGTAATCTTTGGAGGGGGACATATATTCGGTGTGCTAAACCAGTCATTACTTGTTATAGTAAGCAAAGTTGTCTGGACTGTTGGTATGGGCATGTTCTTCGGAATGGTATATAAGAAAACAAGTAACTTGTGGCTGCCAATTATTATTCATTTTCTTATCAATGTTGGTGCTTTGCCATATTGTTTTTCCAGTATAAGCGGATATGCTGATTTAACATTATATATCGTTATACCCTTGTATATAATTTTAGGAATATACAGTTTTATGGAGTTAAAGAAAGAAGCTGTCGTATGAGACTGGAGATATAAATTTATAATTCTTAGATTAACGGGTTGATAAATGAAACGAAAAGGCGTAATTTGGAAGGGTGGGAAATATGATTGCCAATAGCTTTTCTACACTAAAGAGCAGAAAAGCGTAAATTATTTGGAATGGAGGAAAATATGAGAGTAAGAACAGGCGGTGTGACCGCAGCAAAAGGTTTTGAGGCAGCAGGCGTGGAGGCCGCCATTAAATATCAGAACAGAAAGGATATGGCTGTTATCTACAGCCGGAAGCCCTGCATACTTGCGGGAACCTTTACCAGTAATGTGGTAAAGGCAGCACCGGTTTTGTGGGATAAGAAGATCGTGGAGGAATCCCCTTTCGGGCAGGCGGTGATTGTCAATGCGGGAATTGCCAATGCCTGTACCGGTAAGGAAGGCTACTCCTATTGCGAGCAGACAGCCGAAGCGGCAGCAGGAGCGCTGAATGTGCCCAGGGATGCGGTGCTGGTGGCGTCTACCGGCGTGATCGGAAAGCAGCTTCCCATGGATCGGATAGCGGCGGGAGTGGAAAAGCTTGCCAAGGCAAAGGCGGATACTTTAGATGCGGGAACCCAGGCAGCGGAGGCTATTATGACCACGGATACCCATTCCAAGCAGGTGGCTGTGGAAATTGATGTGAAGGGCGTTAAGGTAACCTTAGGCGGTATGAGCAAGGGATCAGGCATGATCCATCCCAATATGTGCACCATGCTTGCCTTTGTGACAACCGATGCGGTGATTTCCAAAGAACTGCTCACCAGGGCGCTTAAGGAGGATGTGGTAGATACCTTCAATATGATTTCCGTGGATGGAGATACCTCAACCAACGATACCCTTTTGGTTATGGCAAACGGAATGGCGGAGAATGAGGAGATTAAGGACGGAACGCCGGAATATGAAGAGTTTAAGGCAGCGCTTCATTACATAAACGAAACCCTTGCCAAAATGATGGCGGGAGATGGAGAAGGGGCTACCGCACTTTTGGAAGCAAAGGTAATTGGTGCGGCCACCAGGGAGGAAGCGAGAATCCTGAGTAAGTCTGTGGTCTGCTCAAGTCTTACCAAAGCGGCAGTTTACGGACATGACGCCAACTTCGGACGAATGATTTGTGCGCTGGGATATTCGGGCGTTTCCTTTGACCCGGAAAAGGTTGATCTGTTCTTTGAAAGCAAAGCGGGAAGGATACAGGTCTGCAAAGACGGCATAGCCACTGATTACAGTGAGGAGGAAGCCAGCAGGATATTGTCAGAGCCGGAGGTGACCATCCTTGCGGATATGAAAATGGGAAATGAGACAGCGGCTGCGTGGGGCTGTGATCTGACCTATGATTATGTGAAGATTAATGCAGATTACAGGAGTTAAAGGAGAAGAAAATGGACAAGGACATACAGGAAGTACTGAAAAAAGCGGAGGTCTTAATTGAAGCCCTTCCCTACATACAAAAATTTAACCGTAAGATTATTGTAGTAAAATACGGCGGCAGCGCTATGAGCAACGAGGAGCTGCAAAAGAACGTGATCAAGGACGTAACGCTTCTTAAGCTGGTTGGCTTTAAGCCTATTATCGTACACGGCGGCGGCAAGGAAATCAGCCGCTGGGTGGGCAAGGTAGGAAAGGAAGCACAGTTTATAAACGGACTTAGAGTAACTGATGAGGAGACCATGGAAATTGCGGAGATGGTGCTTGGCAGGGTCAATAAGAGACTGGTTACCATGGTACAGGAGCTTGGTGTAAAGGCTGTGGGAATCAGCGGCAAGGACGGCGGTCTGCTTCATGTGGAAAAGAAATATGCAGACGGCCAGGATATCGGTTTTGTAGGTGATATTAACGAGGTTAATCCCAAAGTCCTTTATGATCTTCTGGAAAAGGATTTTCTGCCTATTGTGGCACCCATAGGCTTGGATGATCAGTTTAATACCTACAACATCAATGCAGATGATGCGGCCTGTGCCGTTGCCAAGGCAGTGGGAGCGGATAAGCTGGTATTCCTCACCGATATTGAAGGTCTTTATAAGGATATTAATGACAAGAGCTCATTTATATCCAGACTGACGGCAAGCGAGGCGGATGCGCTGATTTCAGAAGGATTTATTGGTGGAGGGATGCTGCCGAAGCTGAACAATTGTACTTCTGCCATTAAAAACGGCGTTAACAGAGTCCATATTCTGGATGGACGTATTCCCCACTGCCTGCTTTTGGAAATATTCACCAATTCAGGTGTAGGCACGGCGATTATTCGTGATGAAGATAAGCATACCATGGAGCAGTAGAAGATATTTTTATTAGGAAAGGCTGGTTGCAGATAATGAAAAACATGCAGGAATATATTGAGGATGCGGAAAAGGCGCTGTTACATACTTATAACCGTTATCAGGTGGTTCTTGATAAGGGGGACGGCGTAAATCTTTATGATATTGAGGGAAAGAGGTACCTGGACTTTTGTGCAGGTATTGCCGTGTTTGCTCTCGGTTATAATAACCAAAGGTATAATGATGCCTTGAAGGCTCAGATTGATAAACTGATACACACATCCAATTATTACTATAATGTTCCGGCTATTGAAGCGGCGAAGAAGCTTCAAAAGATTTCCGGGATGGACAGAATCTTTTTTACCAACAGCGGTGCGGAGGCCATTGAGGGAGCCATCAAGGCGGCACGGAAGTACGCATACCTTAAGGATGGAACTACGGATCATGAGATTATTGCCATGGAGCATTCCTTCCATGGACGTACCATGGGAGCTCTGTCTGTGACCGGAAATCCCAAGTATCGTGAAGCCTTTGAGCCTATGATTGGAAATATCCGCTTTGCAAAGATGAATGATTTTGACAGCGTGCTTGCCAATGTAACGGACAAGACCTGTGCCATTTTGTTTGAGACGGTTCAGGGTGAGGGCGGCATTTATCCTGCGGAAGAGGAATTTATGAAAAAGGTAAGGGCGCTGTGCGATGAGAAGGATATTCTTTTAATCTTAGACGAGATCCAGTGCGGCATGGGGCGTACCGGCTATATGTATGCTTGGCAGAGATATGGTGTAAAGCCTGATATTATGACCTCGGCCAAGGCATTAGGGTGCGGCGTGCCGGTGGGAGCTTTTATGATGACGGAAAGGATAGGCCGGAATTCCCTTACAAGCGGAGATCATGGAACCACCTACGGCGGTAACCCCTTAGCAGCGGCAGCAATAAATATTGTCCTTGATTTATTCGAGGAGAACCATATAATAGATAATGTAAAAGCGGTAGGTGAATATCTGACAGGGAAGCTGGATCAGCTTGCCGCAAAATATGATTGTATTGAGACCAGACGAGGAATTGGTTTAATGCAGGGGCTGGTATTTAATAAGCCGGTAGGAGATATTATTGTCAAGGCTCTTTCGAAGGGGCTTATACTGATCAACGCAGGCACGAATATTATTCGTTTTGTACCGCCTCTTATCATTACAAGGGAAAATGTAGACGAGATGATAGATATTCTGGTGGAATGTCTGGAAGAATAGAAACGGAGTAAATGATGCATTTGAAAAAACGACTTACGGCAGTTTCACTTATTGCCATAGCCGCAGCACTGATCTTTGGAATAGCTAAATCAGGGCGGGAAATTACAGAAAAACAGGAAAATACGGTTTTTTCAAACGAGAAGGAAACGCTTTATCTGTGGTATACGGATGAAGCGCTTACTTCATATTTAAGCGGCGCAGCAGTTGCTTACAATGAAAGTCATGATGTGAGAATTGTACCTGTTTTGGAGTCCGGCCTGGAGTATTTGGAGCAGATCAATCAATCATCTTTAGATGCCAATTCTCCTGATTTGTATATTTTGGGGCATGATCTATTGGAAAAGGCGTATCTGGCAGGACTTGCTGATGAGATATCGCCGAAGGACGGCATTTCCATGGAGGAGGTTTATATGGAAACCGGTCTGCAGGCTGCTTCCTATAAGGACAAGCTGATCGGTTATCCCTTTTATTTTGAAACCAGTGCTCTTTTGTATAATAAAACCTATTTGGAGCAGATGGCAGTAAGCCAGCTTGAAGCCGAGGAAATGCAGGCAGCAGAGGAAGCCGGCCTTCTTACCGATGAAAGTATTGAAGAGAAGGAAGGCGCAGGGGAAGAGAGCGGGGATACCCAGGCTGAGAACTTTTCCGAGGAAGAGATTAATCAAAAAATACAAGAACTTCTTCCATCTACCATTGAGGATATAAGAGCCTTTGCCGACAGTTATGATGCGCCGGAGCAGGTGGAAGGCGTATTTAAGTGGGATGTAACGGATATTTTTTATAATTACTTTTTTGTGGGAAATGCCATTAATATGGGCGGCGAGGCAGGATGGGATACTTCACAGGTTGATATTTATAATCAAAATGCAATTAAAAGCATGAAGGTTTATCAGGAGCTCAATCAGTTCTTTTCCATAGACACCAGCGAGAGCAGCTATGAGTCTATTTTGAATGAATTTATGGAAGGCAGGATGGTATTCACCATGGCAACCACTGATGCAGTAGCTAAGCTGGAAAATGCCAAAGCGGAGGGAACATTCCCTTATGATTATGGAGTGGCATTAGCCCCTGACATCAATGATGAGATGAAGACCAGATCACTTTCCATGACAAGCTGTGTGGTTATTAACGGGTATTCGAAAAACAAGAAGGCAGCTAATGACTTTGCCTGCTATTTAACCTCCGAGTACAACGACATCTTGTATTCCAGAACCGGAAAGGTATCTGTGGCAAAGAATGCGGAATTTGACTATGAAGCGCTTGCGTGGTTTGCAAAGGAATATGAAAATTCCATTTCCATGCCTAAGATGCTGGAAACCAGCAATTTCTGGGTGCAGCTTGAGGTGGCGTTTGCGGAAATCTGGAATGGAGCGGATGTAAGCGGTGAGTTAAAAGCCCTTTCCGAGCAGATTATGCATCAGATTACAGGCGAAGATTATCAGGAAGAGTATATAGAAGAAGAGAAGGAAGAAGAGGAAGAACCGGAATATCTGGATGAGGAGTATTACAGGCAGGAGGCTCAGGGAGAGGACGACAATACGAATCAATAAAAACTGGTCTTTGAATAAATTTCCAATCATGTGGGTAAGATGAATTAACAAAAGAAGTTAAGGAGACTCTCACATGATTGGACTTTTTATTGCTCTTTTATCCGGTGCCCTGATGAGTGTACAGGGTGTATTCAATACACAGGTGACAAAGGATTCCAGTATCTGGGTTGCCAATGCGTTTGTACAGCTGACGGCGCTTTTGGTGTGTCTGGCTGCGTGGCTGTGTACCGACAGATCATCCTTCGGCGCTTTGCTTAAGGTAGAGCCCAAATACATGCTGCTTGGGGGTGTGATCGGTGCCTTTATTACTTATACAGTAATAAGAAGCATGGATATGCTGGGGCCGGCACGAGCGGTTATGCTGATCGTCATAGCCCAGCTTATTGTGGCGTATGTGATTGAACTGCTTGGATGGTTCGGGGTAGAAAAGCAGCCCCTGGAGTGGCGGAAGATTATCGGAATGGTGGTAGCCATAGCCGGGATCATTATCTTTAAGTGGAAATAAATTTAGGTTTCAGTGCTTGTCAATCACGAAAAATTATCTTACAATGAAATATAGTCGTTATAAGGGGCTTTCCGTTATACGGAAGGGAGTAACGATGAAAAAATATATTAAACCGGCGGCAGGACTTCTGGTGGTTCTTTTCTGTATTCTCATGGGGTGTGAGAAGAAGGAGGAAGCTTTAGGAGTTACGTCTGTTAAGTTTATTGATGCTGCAGATGATGGTACAGAGGAAGAGGGTAAGGAAGAGATATCCCTTAAGGAGAATGCAGATAAAGCATTTGAGGCCGGAGAGATATCATACACACAGCAAAGGGTCTGTGTGGTACATATTTGCGGGGCAGTAGTAAATCCCGGCGTTTACACGTTGGAGGAGGGCAGCCGGATCTATCAGGCTGTTGAGAAAGCCGGAGGCTTCAGGGAGGATGCACGGGAGGACTATTTAAATCAGGCGGATTTGATTGCTGATGGAATGAAAATCTATGTTCCTACCTGTGAGGAAACGGAAGGACTTTGGCTTGAAGGTATGACAGAAGGCGCAGAGGCAGATGATGCTGCGGGATTGGTGAATATCAATACGGCGGATGAAGAGAGGCTTTGTACGCTTCCGGGGGTGGGGAGCGCCAAGGCGAGGAGTATTATTGCGTACCGGGAAAAGAACGGTTCTTATCAAAGAATAGAAGATATTATGAATGTAGAGGGGATCAAGGAGGGGCTGTTTCAGAAGATCAGGGACAGCATTACCGTGTAATTGTGTATAGATAAGTGGGAAAGGCGTGATTGGTTAAATGGCAAAGAAAGTTCTGGTAGTGGATGATGAAAAGCTGATTGTTAAGGGAATACGTTTTAGCCTTGAGCAGGATGGAATGGAAGTAGATTGTGCATATGACGGGGAAGAGGCGCTTCAAATGATCCGGGAAAAGGAATATGATATTATTCTTTTGGATGTTATGCTCCCTAAGCTTACCGGATTTGAGGTTTGTCAGCAGGTTCGGGAGTTCTCAAGCGTTCCTATTGTTATGCTGACGGCGAAGGGTGAGGATATGGATAAAATCCTGGGACTGGAGTACGGCGCTGACGATTACATTACCAAGCCCTTTAATATTCTGGAGGTTAAAGCGAGAATCAAGGCGATCATCAGGCGAACATCACCAAAGCCCAAGGAGGCAGCAAAGGTGATTGAAAGCGGTGATATGAGACTTGACTGTGAAGGAAGAAGAGTATATGTGGCAGGAAAGGAAATCAATTTGACTGCCAAGGAATTTGAACTTTTGGAGCTTTTGGTAGTAAATGCCAATAAGGTATACAGCAGGGAGAATTTATTAAAGCTGGTATGGGGAAACGATTATCCGGGTGATGTGCGTACGGTGGACGTTCATGTGAGAAGGCTGCGGGAAAAGATCGAAAAGAATCCCTCAGAGCCTAAATATGTTCACACTAAATGGGGCGTAGGCTACTATTTTGCCTGAGATAAGTAAATTCTATGAAAGGCAGTGCCGATATGGCTGATCGAATAGTAAGTTTTTTCAAAAATCTAAAAATCGGGCGGAGCCTTAAGGTTCGCCTGTTTATCATTATATTTCTTATGGGAATTATTCCCAGTATCATTATGCTCGTGGGGATTCTGGAAAACTATGAAGACCGGGCTGTCAACGTGCGCATTTCCGACACGCAGACCCAGCTTAAAATTATTGCAAATCATTTAATTACATATAATTACCTTCAGGATGCGTCATCTGAGGTTATCAATGCGGAGCTGGAGCAGCTTTCCAATTTGTATAACGGGCGTACGATTATTGTCAATGGGAATCTTAAGGTAGTAAAGGATACCTATGGAATCAGCGAAGGGAAAACCATTATTTCAGAGGAAGTTATTCGCTGTATGAAGGGAGAGGGAACGGCTAATTATGATGCGGTAAATGGCTTTATTGAGATTACCATACCTATTATTGAAACAATTTCTGACAAGATGGCGGCCGGGGATATGCCGGCGGGAACAGAGGTGGTGAGAGGTGTTATGCTGACCAGTATATCTACCGACAATATTGTGACCACCATGGAGATCCTTAACAGGAAAGCTTTGATTATTGAAATTCTTATGGTATTCTGTATTTTTGCCATTGCTCTTTTGCTGGCACAGATATTGATCCGGCCCTTTGACAGGGTGTCTAAGGCAATCAACGAGGTTAATGAGGGGTATACGGACGATCCTATTTCCGTGCCTGACTATTTGGAAACAGAGCATATTGTAGATGCTTTTAACAGCCTGCTGGGACGAATGCAGGCGTTAGATGCTTCCAGACAGGACTTTGTAGCCAATGTGTCCCATGAATTAAAAACGCCTATCACCTCCGTTAAGGTGCTTGCGGAATCACTTTTGGCGCAGGAGGATGTGCCTGCAGAGCTTTACCGCGAGTTTATGGTGGATATTTCGGAGGAGATCGAGCGGGAGGACAAGATTATTAACGATCTGCTTGCCCTTGTTAAGCTTGACAAGGCAGCCGCAGAGCTTAATATCAGCTCTGTGGATATCAATCAGCTTACGGAGATTATATTGAAAAGATTAAGGCCCATTGCAAGAAAGAGAAATGTGGAAGTGGTTTTGATCAGCAAGCGTGAAATTATTGCAGAGGTGGATGAGGTGAAGCTGTCCCTGATTCTTACTAATCTTGTGGAAAATGCCATTAAATATAACAGAGAGCAGGGCACGGTTGAGGTTACATTGGATGCGGATCACCAGTTTTTCACCATCCAGGTGACGGATACCGGAATCGGCATTCCGGAGGAATCGCTTTCGCATATTTATGAACGGTTTTACCGGGTGGATAAGTCCCATTCCAGAGAAATCGGCGGAACGGGACTGGGGCTTGCAATTACCAGAAATGCTGTGCTCTTGCATCGCGGATCGATTAAAGTAGAGAGTACGGAAGGGGAGGGAACCACCTTCCTTGTCAAGATACCGCTTACCAGAGTATTGGCATAGGCAGAGAAAGGAAGCATGGAGATATGTTTGCAGTGAAAAGATGGAAGCTGGTTTGGCTTGTGGCGATAGCCGCTATGCTGCTTTGTGCCTGCGGGCGGCGTGCAGAGATTGATGAAGGAAAGAAATATACAGTATATTATGTAAACTATGATGAAACAGGTGTTATGCCCTATGATTATATTTCCAGGACTGAGGATAGGGATGAGCTGATAGATGAATTACTGGAACAGCTTGAAAAGGTCTCTGAAAAACTGGAATACAGGGCTCCTTTATCCGGCAATGTCAACCTGCTTAGCTATACAATTTCCGAGGATCAGCTTATTTTGAATTTTTCCGAAAGCTATCGTCAGCAGTCTGTGACAACGGAGGTTTTAGTAAGGGCTGCCATTGTCAGAACAATGACACAGATTCAGGGGATTCAATATGTATCCTTTCAGGTTAATTCAGAACCCTTTGCGGATGCATCGGGGACGGTAGTAGGTGTGATGAGCGCCGACCAGTTTATAGATAACGAGGGAAATGAGATTAATACCTATGAAAAGGTTAAACTGACTCTTTATCTGGCAGACGAAAACGGAGACCGTTTATGTCCGGTGGTCAGATCTGTGGTATATAACAGCAATATTTCTATGGAAAGGCTTGTGGTGGAGCAGCTTATAGCTGGCCCCGCTGAAAACGAAAAGGTTTTTCCTACCATAAATCCTGAAACAAAAATAGTGAGCGTCAATGTAAAGGATGGAATATGTTATGTAAACCTAGACGGCGCGTTTCTGACCCAGATTTATAATGTGACTTCGGATGTTACCATTTATTCAATCGCCAATTCACTGGTGGAGCTTGCCAATGTGAATAAAGTGCAGATTGCAATTAACGGTGATACCAATGTGAGCTATAAAGAAAATATGAGTCTTTCTACAGTGTTTGAGAGAAATCTTGAGCTTGTGGAGCAGTAAGAAGAGAAAGGCGTAGGTGTGAAAAAACGTCCATTAGGTATAGTCTGTCTTATGATTATCCTGATTTTGGGCTTTGCCGCAGCGTCACAGCCTGTTTTGCCCCCTCAAAACGATATTTATGAGGGGGAAAGGGTCAGCGTCACCGGCAGGGTTCTCAGGAAGGAAATCATAATGCAGAGTAATGGAGAAGCCTGGGTTTTGTACCTGGACAAGCTAAGTGAAGCTTCTCCGCCCGGTGAAGGAGCGGTCTGCTATCTTAAGAAAGAGCAGATACAGCCGCCTGTGGGAAGCACAGTCAGGCTGGAGGGGATATATAAATCCTTTGAAGCGCCCTCTAATCCGGGACAGTTTGATGCATATTCTTATTATCAGATATCTGGAATTTCTTACCGCCTTAATCAGGCAGTGATTCAGGAACAGTCAACTAAATACAGTATTTTGGGAGAAACCCTTGATCATATCCAGGGATTTTGGTCAGAGAAGCTGTCCAATAGCCTGCCCGAAAAGGAAAGTGCACTTATGAAGACCGTTCTTCTGGGGGAAAAGGGAGAGCTTGACAGGGAACTGAAGGCCTTATATCAGAGAAATGGCATAGCGCATATTCTGGCAATTTCGGGTCTTCATGTTTCCATGCTTGGCATGGGACTTTACAGACTGCTTCGAAGGTGCGGTATTCCCATGAAGGTGGCAGCTATCCTGGCTGCGGTGGTACTTGCACTTTACGGGATGATGACGGGTTTTTCGGTATCGGCAATTCGGGCAATTTTGATGTTTTCCCTTCGTATGCTGGCAGTGGTTACGGAAAGAAGCTACGACAGGATAACCGCCCTGGCTGTGGCGGCAGTAATTATTTTAATCGGGCAGCCATATTATCTTTTGCAAAGCGGTTTTGTGTTTTCCTTTGGCTGTGTACTGGGACTTAGCGTACTTACCCCTGCGCTTACGCAGGATCAAAAGGGACGCCTTGGGGATGACGGCAAGCTGCCCTTCAGAATTGTCAGGGTGCTGCTTTCGGCGCTTTCCATGGCGGTAATTTCGCTGCCTGTTTATCTATGGTATTATTATCAGTTTCCGGTTTGGTCAGTGCTGCTGAATTTGATAGTTATTCCGCTTATGAGCTATCTTATGGCAGCAGGAATTTTATTACTTGCAGCCAGTGTTTTGTGCCCGTTTGCGGTTTTTCCCCTGTCTATGATAATTAAAGGAATATGCAGGATTTATGAGCTTGCCTGCCAAATGGCCGATAAACTGCCCATGCAGCTTTTAAACCTGGGAAGACCGGAGAAATGGCAGATGATAGTTTATCTGGCGGTGCTTCTTTTGATTATTCTTATGAAGAAAAAGCTGACACTGCCGGGTAAGTGGATTTTAACGATTACAACAGTATTTATTTTGAGCATTCGGCCCTGCAGCGGACTTGAGCTTACCTTTCTGGATGTGGGGCAGGGAGACGGTATTTTTATAAGGGCTGAGGAAGGCTATTGCTTTCTGGTTGACGGGGGAAGCACGTCGGTGAGTAATGTGGGAGAATATCGGATTATTCCTTTCTTGAAATATAAGGGGGTCAGAAAGCTGGATGCGGTTTTTGTGACCCATCCGGATACGGATCACTGCAACGGGATTAAAGAGCTGCTTGTTGGGGGAAGACTAAACGGTATCCGGGTGGAGCAGCTGATACTGCCGGATGTTGGAGAGAAAGCAAGAGACGAGGCATATATGGAGCTGGTATATACTGCAGAGCAGGAAGGAATTTCGGTGGCTTATATCAGCAGAGGACAGAGCTTTTCAAAGGGGCAGCTGCTTCTCAACTGTCTGCATCCGAAGGAGGGGTATGAAGTGGAGAATGCCAATGCCTATTCCCTGGTGTTGGAGCTTGATTACGGGAGCTTTAGCGCACTGCTTACCGGCGATCTGGAAGGAGAGGGAGAAGAGGAACTCCTCAGTTATATGAAGGATCGTCAGACAAAGCTAAATGATACAGGACAGGAATGGTCAAAGCAGGGCCGAACAAGCGGCGGTTTTACGGTCCTAAAGGTGGCGCATCACGGTTCCAAATATTCCACGGATAGCGATTTCCTGGAATGGGCAAGGCCCTGCCTTGCGGTTATCTCCTGCGGTACCAACAGCTACGGGCATCCTGCGGCGGAAACCCTAAAACGGCTTGCCGACTGTGACAGTGAGGTTTTGATAACCGAGGAGGATGGAGCACTTACTGTTCATGTGGATGAGGGGCATATATCGATTAAGCAGTACCGCAATTTTTAAATTTATGTTATACTATCTGCGAAAGGATACACACATGCAGCGTCTTATTCAGGATATCAAAACAGGACAATTGAATCACATTTACCTTCTCTATGGAGAGGAGGCGTATCTGCGTAAGCAGTATCGGGATCGGCTGAAGGAAGCTATTATCGGTGATGATACTATGAATTATCATTACTATGAGGGAAAGGATATTTCTGTAGGGGAGATCATCGACCAGGCGGAAACCATGCCCTTTTTTGCACAGAGAAGGCTTATTGTGCTGGAAAACGGCGGGCTTTTTAAAAGCGGGGGGGAACAGCTTGCAGAGTATTTGAATGCGCCTGCACAGACGGCATATTTTCTATTTGTGGAAACGGAGATAGATAAAAGGAGCAAGCTATACAAAACGGTTTCTTCAAAGGGCTGTGCGGTGGAGTTTGGTATTCAGGATGAGACTACCCTAAAGCGCTGGATATTGGGGATGGTGAAGAAGGAGAACAAGAAAATTTCCGAAGCCGCCCTAAACTATTTCCTTGAAATGACCGGCACGGATATGGAGAATATTAAAAAGGAGTCAGAGAAGCTGTTTTCCTATTGCATGGAAAAGGAAGCCATAACTGAGGCGGATATTGAGCAGATCTGCACCAGGCGGATTTCAAGTCATATCTTTGATATGGTAAATGCCATTGCAGACAGAAAGCAAAAGCATGCATTGGAGTTATACTATGAGCTTTTAGCCTTGAAGGAACCGCCTATGAGAATTTTGTTTTTGATTGCAAGACAGTTCAATCTTCTTTTGCAGGTTAAGGATTTGTCGGGAAAGGGCTATCAGAATAAGACAATAGGTGAGAAGGTAGGCCTGCCGGGGTTTATTGCAGGGAAATATGTGACGCAGGCGTCCCGTTTTAAGCGGGAGGAGCTTAGAAGAGCCGTAGAGGCCTGTGTGGAGGCTGAGGAGGCCATTAAGACAGGAAGAATGAATGACAACATGAGCGTTGAGCTCCTGATTATCAGATATAGCAGTAAATAAACAGGAAAAGAGGAAAAAGCTATGAGTATGATTGAAGATGTAAGAAGTAAAATGATGGAAGCAATGAAGAACAAGGATAAGGACAGAAAGGATGCATTATCCATGCTGTTGTCGGCGCTTAAGAACAAGGCAATTGACAAGCGCAGCGATCTTACCGAGGCAGAGGAGTTTGAGGTGGTTAAAAAGGAAATGAAGCAGACCAGGGAAACCATGGAGCTTGCGCCGGAGGACAGACAGGATATCAGGGAGGCATGCGAGATCCGGCTGAAGGTTTATCAGGAGTTTGCACCGGAGGAGATGAGCGAGGACGCAATCAGGGAGGCAGTGCAGGAGGTGCTTGCAAGCCTTGGCATTACAGAGCCTACTGGCAAGGATAAGGGAAAGATTATGAAGGAGCTTATGCCGAAGGTGAAGGGCAGGGCAGACGGTGCTGTTGTAAATAAAATCGTAGGAGAAATGCTTAGCTGATCATGAGAAGTGCATTGACAACCCTGTGTTATATCGAGAAAGAGCAGAAGTATCTGATGCTTCACAGGGTTTCTAAGAAAAATGATATAAACAAGGATAAATGGATTGGCGTGGGAGGTCATTTTGAGGACGGAGAAAGCCCGGAAGAGTGTCTTGTAAGGGAAGTTAAGGAAGAGACAGGGCTGACTCTTACCGATTGGCGCTTTCGGGGGATTGTGACCTTTTGCTCCGAGGATTACCCTACAGAGTATATGTGCCTTTATACTGCGGAAGGATTCGCAGGAGAGCTTACGGACTGTAACGAGGGGACGTTAGAGTGGGTGGATAAGAACCGTCTTAATGAGCTGCAGCTGTGGGATGGTGATGTACTGTTTTTAGACCTTCTAAGGAGAGAGGTGCCTTTCTTTTCCTTAAAGCTGTGCTACCGTAAGGACGGCTTTTGGTATAAAGCTGTGTTGGATGGGAAGGAGCTTGAGCTTTTCGATATTTGCAGGGAGGACGGAACTTCTACGGGCCGGGTAAAGGAACGATCCATGGTACACCGGGATGGTGATCTCCACCGCACGGTACATATGTGGATTGTCAGGAGAAGAGACGACGGAGGCGTAGATGTGCTTTTGCAAAAGCGAAGTGCAAACAAGGATTCTTATCCCGGCTGTTATGATATTTCTTCTGCGGGGCATATGCATGCAGGCGATGATTTTCAGGCGTCGGCAGTCAGGGAAATTGAGGAAGAGCTGGGGATACATGCAGAATTTTCAGATTTTCGATTCGTAGGTTTTCATCATGGGAATTTGACGGATACCTTCTGGGGAGAGCAATTTGTAGACCGTGAGGTCAGTGCGGTTTACTTGTATGATAAGCCAATTAAGATAGAGGAGCTTAAGCTTCAGGAAAGTGAAGTGGAAGAGGTTCGTTTCTTTGATTATTTTGAGATACAAAGAGGTATGGAAGATAAAACCCTTCCAAACTGCATTTATCAGGAAGAATTTTTGATGCTTGGAAGGGCTTTAGGACTTATCTAATGCATGATGGAACAGGCGGATGGATATAGTTTCCTCATCACGGCTCATGAGGTGCTTTAATATGGTGATAGCAGAAATGATACCGCACCCAAGACGCAGTGAATGAACGGGAACCACCAGATAGACTGCCACTGTGAACAGAAAAAAGGTCACGATAGAGCGGTACAGGTGGGGGCTGATCACAATTACCGTTGAAAACAGAATATACAGAACAATCAGTGCTGCCAGGGGAAACAGGTTCGGATACAGGGCAAGCACAACACCAAAGGAGGCAGCGATAGCTTTGCCTCCTTTTCCTTTGAAAAAGATGGAAAAGGCATGTCCTGCCACAGGAGCGGCCATTACAAGAGCAAAGGGAAGACGGTTTATATCCAGATGCCTTGCAGCAAAAAATACCGGTATAAATGCCTTTAGAAGCTCACACAAAATGACGGTGGAGCCTGCTAAGAAGCCTGCATATTTAAAGGCATTTGCCGTGCCTGGGTTGCTGTCATCGCTGATTTGGCAAACATCTACATGATTGATATATTTGGGAATCAGATATCCGTAAAGCACACTTCCCGATAAATAACCAACAATTATCCAACTGATATATTTCATCCATAGGATATTATTCATTCTTTATTTTCCTTTCCTGCATAGGTTGTATGGGTGATCTGCTTAAGCAGCTTTACAATGTCAGCAGATGCGTCAGGCTTGGCGTATTTCTTTTGGGTGCAGATCATGGCATCTCTTATTTCCTTATTTTCCACTAAGGTGATTCCCTGGGAAATCTGGGTATGGACATGCTCAGAGGCAAGAGACAGTCCTCTTGATACAAAAAATTCCTTGTTCTTAGTCTCACATCCGGGGATGGCTGCAGTGTGGACAATTGGAATGTTTTTCACAAGCGCTTCTGTGGAACTGAGTCCTCCGGGCTTGGTGAATACCACATCGCTGGCATCCATATAATCGGATACGTGATCGGTAAAGCCTGTAATATGCACATTTTTATTTCTGCGGTAGGTTCCTTTCAAAATCATCTGTGTTTTTTTGTTATTGCCACAGATAATGATAAGCTGTTCATCATGGATCAGCTTTCTGGTCAGTTCAAAGACAAACAGATGCATTTTTCCAAATCCCATACTGCCGCTCATTACCAGAAATACCGGCTTATCTGCAGGAAGGTGGAGCTTGGAGCGGGCTCTGGTCTTATTGGCCGGTTTGGAAAAGGCCATACCTGTCGGGATTCCACAGGGGTAAAGCTTTTCTGCGGGAATTCCCCTTTCAATATTTTCCTCCAAAAGCTGTTCGTGAGGAGCGATATAGTAATCGCATTCGGTTTCCTCCCAGAAGGGAATACAGGTGTAATCGGTGGCAACCGCAATCGTGGGAGGAATTTCCATATGCTTTCTTTTTAAGTAGGTTACCATTTCCGCAGGAAAAAGATGAGGCATGACGATTGCATCATATGGGTTTTCGTCAAGATATGCCTTTAGCTTTTTGGCTGCCTTGATATTGGCATAATAAACCGGAGATTTATGCTTTGAGGAGCTGATTCTTTTGGCGAGCCGATAGGCCATTCCAAACAGTCCGGGGGCATGTTTGGCCACCTGAACGTAGGTATTTCCCACTCTTTCAGGTGTCTTTTGACCGGACAGGCTGAAAGGATCCATCATAACAGCTTCATGCCCTTCATATTCAAGTCGTTCCTTAATTGCTCTGCCTGCGGTATTGTGCCCGCCGCCGGTGGAGCAGGATAGGATTAGTATTTTCATGGTATGCCTCGTTCTTTATTCATAATAATGTTTTCCAAAGTTACAAAGATTATATTACAGGAAAGAAGTTATGGCAAGTGAGTAAAAATATGCAAAAATGATGCAATGTATAGGTGTTAATAATTGTCTAAAAACCCCAATTGACAATTTTTTTCATTAGAGGTAAATTATTTTAATGAGCATTCAATGCGATATGGAAGAATATATATGATATGACGGTTGCGGAATATGCACATTAAATTAAGGAGTGGTAATATGTCAGAACCATTGGTAAGTATTATTGTACCGGTTTACAATGGGGAAAGATCAATTGAGAGATGCCTTCGCAGCATTCAAAATCAGAGCTATAAAAATATAGAGGTGCTTGTGGTGGATGACGGAAGCACCGATCACAGTGAGAGAATTATCTGCAAATATGCGGATAGAGATAATCGGTTCCGATATATAAGGAAAGAAAACAGCGGCGTTTCCCACAGCAGAAATGTGGCAATGGCAGCGGCAAAGGGAGAATACTTTCAATTTGTGGACTGTGATGACTGGCTGGTGAAAACAGCCACCGAGGAGTTTGTAAGGCTTGCCGTTACATATCAGTGCGATATGGTGATATCCGATTATTATAGAGTGTGCGGCAGAAGAATATACTCCAAGGGATGTATTGATGCCGGGCCGGTGATTACCCGGATGAAATATGCGGAATATATGATGAGCGCACCGGCAAACTTTTATTACGGTGTTCTTTGGAACAAATTTTTCAGGGCTGATATTATCAGGAGGTTTTCCCTTTCCTGCTCTACCAAGCTTGACTGGTGTGAGGATTTCCAGTTTAATCTGGAGTATCTTCAGTATGTGGGAAAGGTAGGCGTAATTACCAAGCCTCTTTATTATTATGTAAAGACCAAGGGAAGTCTTGTTGATACCCAGGTAAATTTCCAGCAGACTATCCGTACCAAGAGAATTTTGTTTGATTATTATCGTGATCTTTATAAGGCTATTGATTTATATCAGGAAAACAGATTTAGAATTCAAATGTTTTATTTTTCCTTTGCGCATGATAAGATTAAGAAGATAAGGTCTGCCTGAATACAAAAGTGTGAAAAACATCAGACTTTGTGTCTGGTGTTTTTTTGGTTATATAGAATAGAAAGCGTGATCCTATGAAAAAGATTTTATTAGATGTGAGTATTATTTTGGTGTTCATCATTTTGTTATTCTCAATGTTCTGTTTGATGAACGGATCATTAGAAATGTATCCCACAGCAGAACAGGAGGGAAAGATAAAAATAGTATTCGGTCTGCTTTTAGGAATATCGGTAATAAGCGAGCTGGTTCTTGTTTTCATGAGATTTAAGCTGAAAGTAAAATAGAGAAAGGCTGTATTCGGCGGCTGGCATGTGCACATGAATAAGGGCTTTGAACAGGAGAGAAAAAATTATGATTAAAAGGATTGCGAAGGAAGAGATTGCCGGATGTGTAAAGGTAATCAGGGAAAGCTTTCTGACGGTAGCTGATGAATTTGGCTTTACCGCACTAAATGCTCCGCGTTTTACCGCTTTTGCAACAACGGAGGAGAGGTTAAATTATCAGATGGATGTTGAGCGCCGGTTCATGTATGCATATTATGATAAAGACAGCATTGTCGGATACTATTCCCTGGTGTTGCAGGATAATAATGCGTGTGAATTAAGTAATTTATGTGTTGTTTCCACATACAGGCATAAAGGAATCGGTGAAGAGCTTTTAAAAAACGCATTTGATGTTGCCAGGAGATTGAACTGTACGAAAATGAATATTGGAATTGTTGAAGAAAATAAAACTCTGCGACAATGGTATGAAGCTTTTGGGTTTGTTCATACCGGCACCGAAAAATTTGATTTCTTTCCGTTTACCTGCGGCTATATGGAGAAGGAGCTGTAATAAAAAATATGAAAAGGGCATTGCTACTTGGTATTATTGGATCATTCTTTTTTGCTTTTACCTTTGTTTTAAATCGAAGTATGAACCTTTCCGGCGGATATTGGTTATGGAGCGCAGCGTTACGGTATTTTTTGACATTGCCGATGATGGCCGTTTTACTGTTACGGGGAAAGCAGATCAGTGCAGTCTTAAAGGCAATCGGAAAGGCTCCTGTTTCATGGATGCTTTGGAGTACGGTAGGGTTTGGCTTGTTTTATGCACCGTTATCGGCAGCGTCCGTTTATGCGGAAAGCTGGTTTACGGCAGCAACCTGGCAGCTTACAATTGTTGCAGGCATTCTTTTGACACCGCTTTTCGGGAAAAAGATTCCGGTGAAAAACCTGCTGCTTTCCGGTATGATTTTATTGGGAATTTTTATTATGCAGATTCCCCAGATAGATAATCTTGGAGGAGAGAATATTTTAGCTGCGTTAGGGCTGATTTTAATAGCTGCTTTTTCTTATCCTCTGGGGAATCGTAAGATGATGCAGGTTTGTGAGCAGCAAAGCTTAAGTACCGTTCAGCGGACATTTGGAATGACACTGTGCAGTATGCCTTTTTGGGTGGCTTGCGGGATCTGCGCTGGCGTCCATGCCGGTGTGCCGTCCGGAAGCCAGATACTTCAATCGCTTTTGGTGGCATTATTTTCCGGTGTGATTGCAACCATTTTATTTTTTAAGGCAACCGATCTGGTGAAAAACAACCAAAAGCAGTTGGCAGTGATTGAGGCGACCCAGTCAGGGGAAGTGATTTTTACGCTTTTGCTGGGAATATTGATTTTGCACGATGCTATTCCCTCTGCATTATCATTTGCAGGTATTTTGCTTGTTATTGTGGGAATGATTTTGAACAGTATTGCTGCAGATGAAATATGAAAGACCAGAAAAAACAGAAGTCTGTTAAGATGAAATTGTATCTTCTTAGCAGACTTCATAAATTTAAGACTGGATCATGTGTTATGTAAACTGATCGAATAAATAGAATTTGCTTTTTAGTTATTTTCTGATGCCTGTTTTTCCAGCTGGCGGATGTGCTCTTTAAGGGCTGAGATTTCATCCTCCTTTTCTTTTAGAGCATCTTCCTTTT
>JAUNGK010000248.1 GCA_030524555.1 Bacillota bacterium
GCGGACAAACGGTTTTCAAGACCGCCTCGTTATGACCACTTCGATACCTCTCCATGTCGTGCGCCTCTCAGTCAGCGCAATGATTATTCTAGCAAATCAAATTGAGAGTGTCAACACTTTTTTTATTTTTATTCCACCTTTTTTATTTTGCCCTTTTTCACAGGGAAATAAGCGTAAATTTGCATGGTATGCAGGATATTTCATCTTTAATATAATGAAGCTTATTTATTCAAAAAAAGCTCCGCAATACCAATATCCTCCGGTGTAGTGATCTTAATGTTCTCGTAGGATCCTTCCACCAGCTTTACCCTATGACCAGTTAACGTTTCCAGTACCATTGCATCATCTGTTACCGAAATTCCTTGCTGCACAAATTCTTTTTCCTTATTAATTAATTTGTCATAGGCAGCTTTAATTAAGGAATATTCAAATACTTGGGGGGTCTGCACCAGCCATACCAGCCTGCGGTCCGGTGTAGTCGCAATGTACCCCTCCTTATCCGTTATTTTAATTGTGTCTTTAACAGGCATACCTGCCACGCAGGCATTCTCTGCCTTCACACAATCCAACAAACGCTTTAACATTTTCTGCGTCAGCATGGGTCTTGCTCCGTCATGAATAAACACAAATTTGCAGTTTTCTATACTTTGCAGTCCGATAGCCACCGAATGATACCTTTCCCTGCCGCCTTCCACAATATGGCTTACCTTGTCAAAGCCATACCTTTCTACAATTTCCCTCTGGCAGTACTCCACCTCTCCGGCGCCAACCACCAAGACAATCTCATCAACAAAGCTTTCCTGAAAGCATTTTAAGGAATAGTACACCACCGGCCTTCCCCCGATCAGCATATACTGCTTTTTGGTGTCGCTTCCCATTCTCTTTCCGCTGCCTGCCGCCAGCACAATGGCAACAATCCGTTCCTTCTTTTCCATCATTATGCACGTTCTCCCAGCTTTAAGTTTGGTACTGCATTTAGGTCAAAGCCATGGCGCACACCCTTGATATATTCATAATATGCAGCGGTTCCGATCATTGCCGCATTATCGGTGCAGTAAATCGGTGAGGGATGATAAAAGGCTATTTTCTCTTTCCCGCAGGCCGCTTCAAGTGCCTCCCGAAGCCCGCTGTTAGATGCCACGCCTCCCGCAATTGCAAACTTGCGATAACCGTATTTTTTAACCGCTGTTATGGAATGCTCCACCAAAACATCCACTACCGCCTTTTGGAAGGAAGCTGCCACATCCTCCATAACAATCTCCTCCCCCTTCATCTGACAGGAATTGAGATAATTCAGCACCGCCGATTTTAAGCCGCTGAAGCTGAAATCATATTCCGAATCTCCCACCTTTGCCCTGGGAAAATGAATGGCGTCCGCATTTCCCGTCCTGGCAGCCTTGTCAATCTTCGGTCCTCCCGGATATCCTAATCCAATGGCACGAGCCACCTTGTCAAATGCCTCTCCTGCCGCATCATCTCTGGTTCGTCCGATAATCTCATACTCACCGTAATCCTTAACCACCACAAGATGGGAATGTCCTCCCGAAACTACCAGACAGACAAACGGAGGCTCCAAATCCTTATTTTCAATGAAATTGGCACTGATATGTCCCTCTATGTGATGCACTCCCACCAGCGGTATTTTGCTGGCAAAGCTGATTGCCTTAGCTGCTGACACTCCCACAAGTAAGGCCCCTACCAATCCGGGGCCATAGGTTACTGCTATTGCGGTCATATCCTGAAGCTCCATCCCCGCTTCGGCAAGAGCCTGTAAAATGACCTGATTAATCTTCTCAATATGCTTACGGGAGGCAATCTCCGGCACCACGCCGCCATATTCCGTATGTAGTGCAATCTGGGAATAGATCACATTGGAAAGTACTTCTCTGCCGTTTTTTACCACCGCCGCTGCCGTCTCATCGCAGGAGCTTTCTATCGCCAATATGTAAACATCCTTATCCATCAAAACACACCTTTCTCCTTCCAAGCCGGAATGTATCAGCTCTGTGTTGACTGTTCCTCATCCTCCGCCAACATCCATCCATAAATTTTCCAGTGTCCCGCATCATCCTTTCGAAGCAGGAAAACCTCATTCGTAACATCAAGCTGGGTGCCCTTTCGTAATGTGAAGCTGCAATAAAGCTTTGCCCAACGGAATCCGTCTTGTTTAAACTCCTCCACATCCGTACTGGAAGGAAGGCTATAGCTGGACACCACGATTCCCTGTTCTTTAAAATTATCAATATCCCATTTAAGGTCTTCCAAATACTGCTGCTGGGTCTTATTCGCAACAAGCTCATCATCATACAATTCCTGTATCTGCATTGCCAGCTGTAAAAACTCTTCTTCTGTATACTCCTCACAATAGAAGCATTGCATAAGCTCACCGTAATATTTCAATACCTCTCTGGGTGAAGGGGGATAATTGTTTTCCAAATTCCGCATCAATACTTCCTGTACCACTGTAACCTGTACCTCTTCGCTTTGCGCTTCACCAGACTTCTTATTGGATAAATAGTAAAAATACCCAATTACAATACTAATCAAAACGATTCCTATCAAAAATCCCTTTATACCATTTCGATTATGCTTTTTCTTCATTGGGCTCCTCCCCTCCCCACTAAATCTTACTTGAACTTAATCCTCATCCTCAAACATCAGCTCTATGCTTTTTCCGTCCCTGCAAACCTCCGTATCAGGAAAAATCTTCCTTACTGCAGCAAGATACTCATCTGGCCTGTTTAAGGAAGGACTGTAATGTGTCAGCCACATTTTCGGCACCTGCGCCCTTCTTGCAAGCTCTGCCGCTTCATAAAAGGTCATGTGCTTATTTTCCTTAGCTTTGGCCTTTTTGTCCGGTTCTCCATACATACCCTCGCAGATGAACAAATCCGATCCGGCAGCATGCTTAACTATTC
>JAUNGK010000249.1 GCA_030524555.1 Bacillota bacterium
AACTAAAATATCCAATTGGGCAGCATATGCCTCCGTTCGCTGCTTAAAAAACAAATTTTCTTCTAATGTAAAATAATACTTTTTTAATTCTCCATACAAATAAAATATTACAATGTTAATAATCAATATTCCTACACTTTCAATTACTGTAAAAATTCTGTTTGTTTCAGGATTTATTACAGTCGCACAAAGAATAATTATACTACTAATTGGGACTATTATTAAAATCTTCCAATGCTTTATATCAACGACATTTATTTGATCTCTATGTAAAATTCTTTCAATAATCAATTCACACAACAAAATCAACAAAACTGTAACAAAGGCGGCAGTAATCTCGTAAGATCCTCCAATATTATAATTCCCTAACAAAAAGACACTCAATATATCACAAACCATATTAATAATATAAATAAGTGCAACAACGAGCACCTTAATCATATGTTTTGATTCATATACAAGTGTAATAATATATAACCCCAGTAAATTTATCAGCATATTTAGAATAGGATTTTGAAACATAATATGAACCACAGTGGTTAATCCAAAAAAAAGAAAATATACTATCAACTCTTTATTCTTGTTAACTTCATCTTTCCGAAAAAACAATTCCATAAATCTTTTTGTTACATATAGTCGAAATGAATTTGTCACTATAGAAACAAATATATCAAACATCCCTTTTCTCCTTATACATTTTAATTAACTTTGCCCTGACATCCTTTCTATACGCCTGACTTATTGCCAGTTCCTTTTCATCAAACATCTTAACACTTTCATACGACCATTCTTTGATATAATCCTGGTTTACAACATATGATTTATGAATCATAATGAAATTATCCGGGACAATCTGAAAAATTTCTTTCAATTTTCCATAAAATTCCAATTCGCCACTATTAGTTACAACAATAACTTTTCTATTATTACTATACAAATAATAAATGTCACTAAAAAAAATTTTATGATAATTTCGTCCAACCTTCACTTCGAATGTCTGATTGCTTATTAAGCATCTTCTTTGCCATATATCCAGCACTTCTGTAACTTTACAATAAGTCAACGGCTTAAGCAAAAAATCAAGAGGTTGTATTTGGAACAAATCCATTGCATATTGACTTTTGTGGGAAACAAATACAATCACCGTTCTTAGATCTCCCAGAGAATCTCTAATATATTTCCCTACAGCAATTCCATTTGAATCTAATAACTCTATATCAAGAAATAATAGATCAATTTTTTCTCCACTGTTTATATGGTCGCATAACGTTTTTCCATTATACCAAACACTTATCTCAAAATTAAGTTCTTGCTTCTTTCCATATTCCTCAATCATCAAAAACAATTGTTCGCATGTGTTTTCCTCATCATCACAAATATGAATACGATACATATCATAACCTCCTAAATTTGATATATATCTTATACTCTTTTCCGTTTTCATGCAATCAAAATTTCCTTTCACAATTTTCCCTTTTCACCTTTTTTATATCTTAAAATTATATTTTGTCGTCTTTTAAATATCAATAGTTGTTTTACAAATTATTTCTATTATTTGTATCTCCGCATAAAATATTATTAATGGAGGACAATGACATGACACCCCAATCATCTTTACATTCATTTTCTATTGAATATACTGAGTTAGGATATAATATTGCTTATTATCGAAAGCACAAAAACCTTACTCAAGAGCAGCTTTCCGAAAAAGTGGGCATTAGTCGTCAACACCTTGGAGCCATTGAAGCACCTAACATTGTTCGCCCTCTTTCGCTTGATTTACTTTTCTCAATTGCTAAAGTTTTAGAAATTGAGCCCTATAAACTGCTAATGTTTAAAAGTTAATTACTTGACAAACATTAGAAAAAATTATTTTAAATCATGCAGTGTGAAAGCATAATATCCAAAAACAGGCGACATTTCATGACTCTTTTGTCTATAAAATATCGCCTATGTTAATCTCTTAAAATGTTACACTTAAAAATCTTCACTGAGCAGGAAGTCAGCAATGTGCATTGTCTTAATTCCCTGATAGTTGCCATCTGCAAATGCGTCTGTACGAAGCACATACTTCGGGTAATTATCCTTAATTTGAAGCAATCGCTCATACTCACGTTTTTCCGTCTTTTCTGCAAGTATTTCTTGTGTTACCTGAACATAAAGCCTATCATTTTGCTTAACTGCCACGAAATCAACCTCTCCATCGCCAACCTTTCCGATGTGAACTGTGTAATTTCTGCGGCATAGTTCAAGGTAAACCACATTCTCAAGATTCGCTGCTACGCTGTCCGGTGTATATCCTAAAACACTATATTTCAAGGATACATCCGCAAGATAAAATTTCTCCTTCGTTTTCAATAGTTCTTTCCCCTGCAAATCATATCGTGAACAACGATGCAGCAAGTATGCTTTTTCTAATTTTTCAAGATAATTGTATACCGTTTCGTTGTCCAATTTTCGCTGTTCCGCTTTCAGATAATCCGAGATCGACTTAGCTGAAAATGTGTTGCCCACATTCTGAAATGTATATTTAACCACACGCTCCAATTGGTCAATCTTACGAACCTGATTTCTCTTTACAATATCTGAAAAAATCGTGGAATTGTATATATCCCTAACTATGGTATATACTTCGTCTTGGGTGTAGCTCTGTAAATGAGTGGCAGGGAAACCACCGAGCCTTATATACTCGGCAAGCTCTGTTTTAGGATCGCCTATAGTCGCATACTTCGACTTAAAATCAAGATACTCTCTAAAAGATAATGTGTAAATACGGAAGCTAACATAGCGCCCTGTCAAATAAGTTGATATTTCCGAAGACATCATACGAGAATTTGAACCCGTTACATAAATATCTACATCGTAATCAGAAGCAAGAGAATTAACC
>JAUNGK010000250.1 GCA_030524555.1 Bacillota bacterium
TGCAGCTCCTTCTTGCGCTCCTCCGCATCCATATACATGGAGCGGAATTTATAAATCTTAAACCGGCGTCCGTTTCTGCCGATTCTGATCTGGGAAAACAGAACCGGACCGGGCGAATCCAGTTTAATGGCTATAGCCACGAACGGAAATACCAAAAGCGTAATCAGCATTCCCACAAGCCCGCCTACAATATCCATCATGCGCTTAATCAAAAGCTTCTTATAGCTGCTCCTAAATCTGGTGTAAGTGATAACGGAATAGCTTCCGAAGCTGTCAAGGGTGCCTCTGTAGGAATGGGTGCCCGGCATCTCCAGACAATAGTGGCAATCCACGCCCATTTCATCAAAACCTTTTAATATCTTTTGAATTTGCTTCTGCCTAAGCTCCGGCACATAGACAAATACTTCATCCAGGGCCATCAGGGTTACATCCTCCAAAAAATGCCCTTCCAAGGAAATCAACGGCACACCCGAAATCTCTCCCTTAATCTCCTCCCCCATTTCCGGGCAGGCTATCCCTACCAGCTGATAATTCAAATCCAGACTGTCCTTCAGGGTCTCCACAACCTGATCTGCCATCTCCCTCTGGGTAATCACCAGCACCTTAATCTTAGAGAGGTCTGACTGATAATGGAGCCTGAGAGCCTTCTTAATCATCAGATGAAGCCCAAGGGTCAAAAGGACATTGACTATCGGAAACAAAATCATCACGGCACGGGAAAACACATCAGCCCATTTCAGAAAATACATTATAGTCTGAACGATCAGTATCATAATTACATGATACTGTAAAATGGCCAAAAGCTCCTTCCAGATGCTTCTCCTAAGAAAATTTCTGTTCCAATCAAGGAAGAAAGTATAAATCGTACAAAAAAGCAGGAAAAGAAGACACACCTGAAAGTGTATCCCCTTATCTCCCATGTCTTTGAAATTTCCAAACCGGATATAGGTTGAAAGTGCGAAAGAGATGCCGATAGCAATCAGATCCACAAACCACAACCCGTAAACTTCCATAAGCTTATTCTTTTGGTTCATACCTTACCTCTAAAGCAGCGCTTCATTTTTCTGATGGCTTTTCTAAAAAACCGCTTTATCTTCATGGATACTTTAGTGATCAGCTGCTTTCCTTTGGTGATAGGCGGCATAACCAGATATCCATACTCATCCAGATGCTCAAGCAAATACTCCGGATAGCTCTCATCAATCTCTACCCTCTCAAATTTCGCTTTTCTGCCAAACATATCCTGTCCTAAAAGGAGCCTGTCCCTGGCCTCTGCCAGAATGTCCTGTTTATTATACTCCTGATGCGCAGCAGCCACTACCTTGGTTCCGATCCTTTTAGAAACATCGCTCTCATGCCTGCTGCCCATATATCCGAAATGCCAGCCTCCGTCGGCTACCCTGACCGCATTAGGCGCTGTAACGGATGCCTCCCTGAGCATAATAATCCCATCAGAGGGAATGCTCCTTTTGCTGAACACTTTGGTCCCCAGCCACAATCTTTTCTCCACGCCGGGAAACTCCCCGGTGATGGACAAAAGATTGCCCGACACCTCCTCCATATTCAGGTAACAGTAAAACATTCTCTGTGCCAGGTGATATACCTTGTCCGGGTCAAACTTTGCAATGAGCTTTTTAAGCACCTTAGGATTGGGAATTTCATCCACATCGCTTAAGATAATCACATCCTCATCACCGGCATCCTTAAGGCCCTTTTCCAGAGCATTTTTCTGAAAGCGGTCCCGTTCATGGGTAGTTGCATCAGCCGGAGAATTATCCACCACAATATACTCAATCTTCGGCAGAAATTCCCGAAACAGCTCCTTATTTTTCTCAAAGCACAGCTCCTTAGGCTCACCCGAAAAGGTCACTGTGGATTCCTCGATAATAAATTTATCAACCAGCGGGTTTAAAATATGGAGCCTCAAATTCAATATATCCAATTCATTAAAAAAGGGAATGCAATCGTATACCATCTCGCTATCCTTTCTGTCTCATCAGCTGCTTTTTGTTCTGTATCTAACATTTCCCGGTACGGTTTCAAAAGATAATCAAAAGATAAAATTGCCCGAAAACTAAGTTTTTTGTTGCTTTTTCTTAAATTTTGAATATTTTCAAAAGATAATCAAAAGATAAAAATTCTATTCCTTTATCTTAAAATTGTCCAGTGCAATTTGAAGCTGAGTGATTTTCTCATCAGACGTTCCTCTCACTGTATACCTTGTCGCTGGTCCGCTTCCCATCCTCTGTACTAATTTCTTTTCATCCAATATTTCCAACCACTTCCTTACTTTATAATCAGAAAGCCCCGTTCTTTCTCGTATCTTTGAAACAGATATTGGTATATTGCCTTTCAAAATGACTCTCAAAATGTCTTTTGCCTCATTTTCCAATTCTGGATATGAATCAGCAAAATCTATATTCCATATTCTCAAGTCTGTTTTTTCGATATCTGTATATACTTCAGGCATATGTACACCACCTGATGCTGTTGTTGTGTAAATTAATGGACCGCCATAACCTTGCCGTTCCGAAGCCCCCAGCCATCGAAACATCTTCATAATAATCTCATTTCGAGGTCTGGAATCGCCACCGGTTCTAAACTGCCGCAAGGACACCAGCATCTTTCCCGGATTTAGGAAATGAAACCAACCATCGAAAACCTCAATTTTTATACTTGGATATGCCTGCACATAATCGGCATGTGCAAGGCAGTTGATCAAGCATTCCCGAAGCACTTCATCAAAATCCGACAATGGTATCCGCAGTTGTCCCTCATCTAATGCAAAAGACTCTTTTAACAATATCTTCATCTTTTCATATACAATTGAATAAAAATTAAATATATTCATTTCAT
>JAUNGK010000251.1 GCA_030524555.1 Bacillota bacterium
GTTAGGAATAGGTAGTGCAAAGCATAGGCACATCTTAGAACAACCGAACTGCTGTTTGTGGAAACGCATGAGCGGTGGTGTGAGAGGACGGAGGTTAGTCACCCCCGTCTACTCGATTGTTAAACGATTTGCAGAAAACACATTGGTTATTGTGTAATTGCATTATTGACTGACAAATAGTTTGGAGTAAATGTGATTGACATACCTATTGGACAGCAATATAATCCATTTGGAATTGCAATAAGTCAGCAAAAGAAAATCAGAAGGTGTGCGTGAGATGGAGTTGGATAATAATTTGTTTGGAACGGAAAAAATAAGTAAAATTTTGCTTAAGATTGCACCGCCTGTAATGTTGGCGCAGCTGATACAGGCACTTTACAATATTGTTGACAGTTTCTTCATTGGTAAATATTCTGAAAGCGGACTTACAGCGCTTTCCATTATTTATCCCGTGCAGCTTTTAATGATTGCGCTTGCAGTCGGAACCGGTGTTGGAATCAATACAAGCGTTGCATTTAATCTTGGAATTAAAAACAACAAAAAAGCTGAAGAAATTGCCGGAATGGGAACTACTCTTGCAGTAATTATGTGGCTGCTTTTTGCGGGTATATGTTATCTTATTATGCCTGCATATGCAAGAATGTCGACTGATTCGGAAATAGTGGTTCAAGAGGTAATTGTTTATGGCAGAATTGTATGTGTTTTTAGTCCTGCGTTATTTTTGGAAAGTATATGGACAAAGGTTTTACAGGCATACGGTGATATGAGAACACCTATGTTTGCCCAGATTGCAGGTGCGGTTACCAATATTATTCTTGATCCTATTTTAATTTTCGGATGGGGCGTTCTGCCGGAGCTTGGGATTGCAGGTGCAGCGATAGCAACTGTTATAGGACAGTTAGTCGCTGCTTTGACAGTTATGCATAAGGGGTATCGAAAATCGCCCCACATTAGTCAGTATCCCAAGGGCGTTATAAATATATACAAATTAGGGATACCGAATATTCTTATGCAGTCGGCATATACCTTTTATATTTTAGGACTTAACTTAATTTTGGCAGGGTTTTCAGATCAGGCAGTTACTGCGCTTGGACTTTACTACAAGTGGCAGACGTTTTTCTTTATTCCGCTGGGAGCATTGCAGACTTGTATTGTTCCGGTAATCAGTTTTAATTATGCGGCAGGAAGGTCTGACAGGTGTAAGAGGACGCTTCTTACAGCAATCGTTTGGGGAATGTGTCTTATGTTTATAGGAACGCTCTGCTTTGAGATAGTGCCTTCACAAATGCTTAGGGTTTTTACAAGTGATAAAAAAGTAATTGAAATAGGCACCACAGGCTTTCGATTTATTGGCAGCAGCTTTATTCCGATGGTGACATCACTGATATTTCCCGTGTTTTTTCAAGCTGTTGGGCGTGCATTGAAAAGCTCGTTGTTAACAATTATCAGGACGGTAGTGTTATTTGTTCCGCTGGGTTATCTTTTTTCAAGATCAGGGCTTACATATTTCTGGCTTACTTTTCCCGTTACAGAGCTTTTAACCTCTCTTGCCGGCGCCGTATTTTATTGGGAATTTGTTGGAAAGGGTGTTCATAAGCAGACTTTGATAGAGAAGAAGCATTGAGACTTAAAAAATGTATATAAAATGCCGATAATATAAATAAGGCTATAAAAGGTCAAGAAACGGATTTCGCATTTTTTATCAAGGAGGACAAGGAAATGGCAGTGAATCTTTATCAAAATTACAGTCAGTTTTACAAGGGAACAGAGCCTCTTCAAAGCTACGGCCATAGTGAAAACGGGAAGGACACTTTGGTCAGATATGAGTTTAATACCACGGATGCAGCCGGTAATAAGCTCATGGATCAAATGACAAGGGAAGAAACTCTGCAGGTAATGAACGATATCCGTTCACAGTATGGAGACAATGTTATTGTAGAGTTTTCAGGTGACGGTATGGCGGCACTGGTGGAAGGGCAAAAGGGCAGCATAATGCCGGAGCCTACAGCGGAACAGCAGGCCGTTAGAGCAGAGAAGGATGCGGCGTTTTTGAATGAAATTGTTCAGAATGAGCATGTAGAAGTGGCTAAGGAGCATATTACGGGACGGATTGATTACAACAGGATTATGCATGAGAAGTCTCCCGAAACTGCCGCTCAAATGGATGGGTATCTACATGAATTTGATAGTACAAAGGATAAAAGCTATTTACAGAAAGCTGCAAAGACAGCGCTTGACTGGTTTAAAGAAAATTACGTCAAACATAAGGAATGGTTTGAGGTAAAGGAGAGCAGGCCGGCAGCTTCAGCGGATGGGGCTGACGAGATCAAATTAAGCGACAAGGCTCAAAAATTACTGGAGGAATTATCAAAGAAATATGGCAATATGGATTTCTTTGTTGCCAATTTTAGAAGCAGCGCAGATGCAAAAGCGATCATGGCGAAAAGCACGAAGGGTTTTTCCGTTTTGTTTACACCGGAAGAGCTGGAGAAAATGGCTTCCGATGAAAAGTATAAAGAGGAATGCATGCGCAGGATAGACGGTGCGGTGCATATGTCAGAGCGGATCAATGAGCAGTTTGGTTTTACTGCAGCATCTGAAACTGCACCTGAGGGCGGCATTTCTGCAAGATTTGGCATAGCCTTTAACAAGGACGGTTCCGTTACTTATTTCGCAGAATTGGAAAAGGTATCCGAAAAGCAGAGGGAGCGTATTGAGCGGACAAGGGAGAAGCGGGCCGAGGAAAAGAAAGAAGCAGAGAAAAAGGAAAGAACGGAAAGAAAGGAAAGCAGGAAGATTACCATAGAGGCCGCCTCCGAGGAAGAGCTCATGAAAAAGCTTAGAGCAGTGA
>JAUNGK010000252.1 GCA_030524555.1 Bacillota bacterium
AATAACAAGGTAGGCTTATTTACTGTGACACTAAAAAATCGCTATAATTCCTTTGAATTACAGCGATTCTGCAAACACCTTCTTTAATGCTCCACCTTTTCAATGGGTAGCGGGACACCCTCTTTAACATTATCCCTTTTTCTAATTTTAATATACATTAGTATATGCTCAAAGTCAACAAATTTTATGAAAACATCATAGTTATGCAAATCAATTATTTACGCACCAAAATGTAGGAATAGCATATAGGATCAATGTATAAATAGTGTAGGAGTGACCTCTTATTTATCATAAAAAGCCACTCCTAATTACTCTTAACTATTTCTAAAAACCGCTAAATACAGCTATTTACTAGAACTTACCAGCCTTAGCTGCTTCCTCGATGCTTACGGCAACAGCTACTGTCATACCTACCATAGGATTGTTACCGGCACCAATCAGACCCATCATCTCAACGTGAGCAGGAACAGATGAAGAACCTGCAAACTGTGCGTCAGAGTGCATACGTCCCATAGTATCTGTCATACCGTAGGAAGCAGGACCTGCAGCCATGTTATCGGGATGCAGCGTACGTCCTGTACCACCACCAGATGCTACAGAGAAGTACTTCTTACCCTGCTCAATACATTCCTTCTTGTATGTACCTGCAACAGGATGCTGGAATCTTGTAGGATTGGTTGAGTTACCAGTAATGGACACATCAACACCTTCCTTGTGCATGATTGCAACGCCTTCACATACATCATTGGCGCCATAGCAGTTAACCTTTGCACGAAGTCCTTCGGAGTAAGACTTGCGGTAAACTTCCTTAACAGTGTTAGTATAAGGATCATACTCTGTCTCAACAAAAGTAAAGCCGTTAATTCTGGAAATAATCTGAGCAGCATCCTTTCCAAGACCGTTCAGAATAACTCTTAAGGGTTTCTGACGAACCTTGTTAGCCTTTTCTGCAATACCGATAGCACCTTCAGCTGCTGCAAAGGACTCATGACCGGCTAAGAAGCAGAAACACTCTGTCTCTTCCTCCAGAAGCATCTTTCCAAGGTTACCATGTCCTAAACCAACCTTACGTGTATCAGCAACGGAACCGGGAATACAGAAAGCCTGAAGACCTTCACCGATAGCTGCAGCAGCCTCGGAAGCCTTCTTGCAGCCCTTTTTGATTGCAATTGCCGCACCTGTAATATATGCCCAGCAGGCATTCTCAAAACAGATAGGCTGAATACCCTTAACCTGTGCGTATACATCAAGGCCTGCATCTTTTGTAATTTTCTCAGCTTCTTCAAGAGAAGCGATACCATAGCTATTTAATACTGAATTGAGTGTGTCAATTCGTCTGGCCTATGATTCAAATAATGCCATTATTTTGTGACTCCTTTCTCACTTCTCTATTATTTTACTTCTTCGTCTGTTCTGGGATCGATAATCTTAACAGCGTCTGCTACTCTGCCATACTGTCCGCTTGCCTTTTCGTATGCTGTTGTAGGGTCATCACCCTTCTTGATAAAGTCTGTCATCTTACCAAGGCTTACGAACTTATAGCCGATAATCTGATCATCAGCGTCAAGTGCAATGCCAGTTACATAGCCTTCTGCCATTTCAAGGTAACGAGGACCTTTCTTTAAGGTTCCGTACATAGTACCAACCTGGCTTCTAAGACCCTTTCCTAAATCCTCAAGACCAGCTCCGATAGGAAGTCCCTCTTCAGAGAAAGCACTCTGTGTTCTTCCGTAAACGATCTGTAAGAATAATTCTCTCATTGCTGTATTGATTGCATCACATACAAGGTCAGTATTTAATGCTTCCATTACAGTTCTTCCGGGAAGAATTTCAGCTGCCATAGCTGCTGAATGTGTCATACCGGAACAGCCGATTGTCTCAACCAGCGCTTCCTGAATAATACCCTCTTTCACATTAAGTGTCAGCTTGCAGGCACCCTGCTGAGGAGCACACCAACCGATACCATGTGTAAGACCGGATATGTCTTTAACTTCTTTTGCTTTTACCCATTTTGCTTCTTCCGGGATAGGTGCACAACCATGGTTTACGCCCTGGGCAACTGTACACATTTCTTCAACTTCTTTTGAATAAATCATGTGAAAACTCCTTTCAATATGTAGATATTATTTTCTAACAAAACATTCATATACCTTGTGAATATTTTGTCATAATCACAAGTTTTATTTTCTCATATATTCTACAAAAAATCCAGTCCTTTTGATAATTTTTTGCGAGCAGCGGTAACAATTCCCTATCTCTTATCTGCGATTTCACCCTTTTTCTTATATATGCTGTCCGCCGGAATACATCCTCTTACCATGCTGGTAGGGTATACATTGGTATTTCTGCCGATTACGGTTCCGGGGTTAAGCACGCTGTTACACCCAACCTCCACATAATCTCCCAGCATTGCACCAAATTTTTTAAGACCGGTTTTGATCCTGTCACCACCGCTTTTTACAACAACCAGGGTCTTATCGCTCTTTACGTTTGAAGTAATGGAGCCTGCACCCATGTGAGACTTAAAGCCCAGGATACTGTCTCCCACATAATTATAATGTGGAACCTGAACCTTGTTAAATAAAATAACATTTTTAAGCTCTGTGGAATTTCCCACAACCGCACCTTTTCCTACAATGGCATTTCCCCGAATAAAGGCACAATGCCTTACCTCTGCTTCCTCATCAATGATGGCCGGGCCGTTGATACATGCCGTAGGCGCCACCGTTGCTGACTTTGCAATCCAGACATTTTCTTTTACCTGCGTATACTTATCCTTTGGAAGGCTTTGTCCCAGTTCTGTAATAAAGCTGCTGATTTTGGGAAGA
>JAUNGK010000253.1 GCA_030524555.1 Bacillota bacterium
TAAAACGGATTTCTTGATTTTTCACAAAATTTCTTCTAAGGCTCATCGTACTTTTCTCTATGATTGACTTTGAGTTTGCCGACAGGGCAGCTAATAGGTATTTGTGCGGTCTGCTTCCTTAAATCCCGAAAGCTGTCATAGCTGCATCAAAGAAGCAGCTGCATGCCTGAGACGTCACAGGAAGACTGAAATGTTACACCTATTCAGCGTCTGTATCCTCGGGGGTAATGCAGAGGTTAATGATCTCGGCAATGCGGTCAGCCAGTTTTTCGCGTCCTGCATCATTGTAGTGCATGTAATCGGCCATATATTCTGTATAATTGTCCTCATTGATGGTGCCGTAATAGTTATCAATGAAGGAAACACCGCAATCCATTGCCACGTCTGCCTCCTTAATGAAATAATGATTTAGGGAACCGTTTCCCATATCGGTGATGGTACCGTTTGAAACATTTCCCTCCTCATCAATTGCCTGTGCATAGGTGGGTGACATAAGGAAAATACGGATATAAGGCCAAGTGTTCTTGATGTTTTCAATGGTTACCTTTAAGCCTCCGGTAAAGGCTGTAACATCCTGCGGGTTATCGGGATTGTCGGAAGGAGTTCCGATATTGTAGTCTGTACTGTCATACATAATGACAATCATGTCAACCTTATCCATGTCCACTGTCTTCATGACCTCTACCGTCTCGGTATATCTGGGGTCAGGCTCGTCTCCTGCAATGGAGGAAATGGCTGTAAATTCATTATTTCTAAAGCATTCCACTACATAATAGAAATTGAAATGATCCTTTGTATATTCGGGATTATAGACCGGATACTTACATGCTGCCGAAGAATCGGGGAATGCACAGTCATAAACCACCGAATTGGTTTTGGAGGCAATGAGCTCGGCCAGCCCGGTTTTATCCCTGTCGTCTGAAAAAGGATTGTTCCCGAGACATAAAATCGTGTTCACGCCGTCATCCTCCCGTCCTTCCAGGAGAGAAGCATCCATGGGAAGGATCATATCCAGAACCTCAATGTCAAATTGTGAGGTGTCCACATCCTCCGTATCGGTATCGAGAACGGTTCCTTTGTTCCAACGGTCCAGCCGGTATACGGAAATTGCGGCAATGATCACAATTGCAGCAATCAACACAATATGAAGGTTCATGCGCATGCGTGGTTTGCGGGGCGTAGAAGTACTTTCCTCCTCAGTGGCTTCGGTATTTAAATCTATGATTTCGTTTTCCTTGTTTTCCGTGTTTTCCATAAATAAACCATGCCTTTCTTTTGGGTAATCTGTGATTATTCTACTATTATTTGAAGTAAAAATCCACATATTCATAAAAATTTAATATACGAAGGACAAGTCCTGTGATAAAATAAAAGATATTTTGGTATTTAAATATAAGCCATAAAGGCACTGAGGGAAAAGTGAGGAACAATGAAAAAGAGTATTAAGTGGAAGGATATATTGATGCTGCAGGCAGTTTTTGTGATATACAGTATATCCAGTGTGGTATCTAAATTTGCATCAGGCAAGGAGCTTTTTAGCTTTGAGTTCATCCTATTCTACGGACTGGATGTCATGGTGCTTGGAATTTACGCATTGCTCTGGCAGCAGGTGATCAAAAGGTTTGAGCTGTCCGTTGCATATGCCAACAAGGCGATTACCTTACTGTGGGCGCTGGTGTGGGGAACTGTCATATTTCATGAGCAGATCACCATTGGAAAGGTGATGGGGATTGTGCTGGTTATGATTGGAATATTTATTTTGAATATGGGAGGGGAGAAGGAAGCATGAATATATATTTGATTATTTTAGTTATTTCCGTTGTGGTGGCATCCTTTGCGCAGATTCTTTTAAAGAAAAGTGCATCCAGGACCTACAGCTCTCCCATTAGAGAATATTTGAACATATATGTAATATGCGGTTACGGGCTTATGTTTTTGTCCATGTTTGTCACTATTATGGCATACAGCGGACTTGATTTTACGAATGTACCTGTGATAGAGTCTCTGGGTTATGTTGTGGTAATGTTTTTGGGGTATTTTTTCTTTAAGGAAAAGATTACGAAAAGAAAGCTGCTGGGGATGGCGGTAATTATGTGCGGCATCTTCGTTTATTATATGTAACAAGGATTTTGGGTGAAATAAAAACACTGCCTCAAATAGTATTAGGAGACAGTGTCTTTTGATTGAGTTATATCGTCACTGCTGATGTTGTGTCTGGCGATTTCGGCTAAAAGGGAAGTGATAGGACGGCCACCTGTGTTTTGCGATTGAAGTTCTTTGTACCATTTGCTGTATTTATACATTCGGTATGTGGTCTTTAGTTTTTGAAGTTTCTGTTCATCTGCACAGGCTTCTTTGAAAGCTTCTCGCTGTTCTATATCAAGATTGACATAGTCAAGATATGATATTTGAAGTTCTGCTAATGGTTCTGTACACTTAGGACATATCATCTTGTGCCCGTTCAGCATAAATATGCGATGACATCGTTTGCAGTAGTGCATATACATCATAACAAAAATTATATCCTTTCTACAAATAGATGTGAGTTCTAAGGAACAATATACTGTTCTATGTATCGGCACAATTCAGTTTATCGTTTTCCGGGGAAAAGTCAATAACATTTATGTTAACACAAAAGGGTCAATAATACTCCGGTTTGTCGAAAAATTATGTAAACTATCAAAAAATGAAATATTAAGGATTTTTTAATAGATGAAATAATTAAAACAATTGTGTTAATCACATATAAATGTTATAATTGCGAAGAGAAATGTTACAAAAATGTTAAATTCGGAGGGTTTACATAAA
>JAUNGK010000030.1 GCA_030524555.1 Bacillota bacterium
AAAAAAACCATCCGTCAGTTCAATTTCATCTACGTCGCCGATGATCAGCCGGTCTATGGGAGAAGATGTTCTTCCCATAATGGCACAGCCCACCTCAAAGCCGTCTATCTTTTCCTCCAGCAGCACCTTTGTATCGTAGAGAAATGCATTTTCAACCGCAGGGAGAAGCTCCTCTTTTTGGTGAACGCAGGCAACGCCAAAGGAGGATCCGGCTCTTGCGGGCTTGACAAACAGGGGATAGGAAAGGGCGTCTGCGGCTTCAAAGATCATTTCCTGCCTTGTATCCTTATAAAGAGTGAAGGAGGAGGGGACGAGAATATGAAGGGCCGTCGCCATGCGGTGAGCCAGCTCTTTGTCCATGCAAAGAGAGGAACAGAGGATGCCGCAGCCGATTACGGGAATGCCAAGAAGGGATAAAAGCCCCTGCACAGTGCCATCCTCTCCATTCAGGCCGTGAAGGATTGGAAGCGCGGCTCTGACAGACATTGGTGTAAGGCGCGTGGAAAGGCTGTCCCTGCCGGGAATGGATACCAGAAAGCCTTTGGATGCTTGCTGCCCGGAAAAGCAAATGGGGTAGCAGTGATCATCATCTGTCCATCTGTCGGAAGGAATGTTTTCATAGTCGCCGGTATAGACAAACCATGCCCCTTCCCGGGTTATCCCAATGGGAACCGGCATATACCTGCTTTGATCAACAGACTTAAGGACAGCGCCGCCGGAAGAAAGGGAAACCTGGTATTCGGAAGAGTTACCTCCAAATAAAACAGCAATTCTCGGTAAATTTGTATTTAATATGTCTGATATGTTCATAATAAAAACCTCCTTAAAGTAGTCTGTGGTTATTCTACTTTAGGGAGGTTCTTATAAAGTTAACTGTGAATAAAAATAATCCTAAGATTTGTTTAAAATCTCCTTAAAGAAATAAAAGGATGATTAATAAATTGGTAAGGTTACCGTGAAGGTAGTGCTTTCATTTTCGCTGGAGGCACTGATAGTACCGCCGTGAAGAGTAACAATTTCCTTTGCAATGGCAAGTCCTAAGCCGGCCCCTCCGGTGTTGGTGCTTCTGGCTTCATCCATGCGGAAGAACTTTTCGAAGATGGCATTTAATTTTTCGGCAGGAATGGTTTTCCCCTGATTCATAAAGCAGATAATAATATCCTTTTCCCGCTTGCCTGCCCAGACCTTAATTGGGGTATTGGGATAGCTGTAGGAAATTGCGTTTTTCAAAATATTGTTGAATACCCTTGCAAGCTTCATGGAATCGCCAAATACTGTAAGCTCTTCCTCTGTTTGCAGTTCTATGGTGTTGCCATGGCTGGTAAGGAGGGGATAAAACTCGTCGGTAAGCTGCATCAGCATGAAGGACAGATCAAGGGGCTCCTTATCAAGTACGATCTGCTGCAGATTATAGCGAGTGATCTCGAAAAACTCGTTGATCAGCTTTTCCAAACGAAGAGCCTTTTCCAGTGTGATATGGATATATTTTTCCCGCTGCTGCCTTGGCATGTCTGAGGCCTCCTCCAAAAGATCAAGGTAGCCGATGACAGAGGTTAAGGGCGTTTTCAAATCATGGGCCAGGTAGGTAATCAGGTCATTTTTGCGGTCAGTTTCATTTTTGACGGCTTGTTCGTGACGCTGCATGGTGGATTTGATCTGGACGATCTGGGTAGCTACCTCTGCATAGGAGGGAGGAAAAACATCTGCAGAATCGAGATCATGATGCATATAGGTATACAGCATACTGCTGGTTTTGGAAATAGATTTCCGAACCTTTCTTTTGGCATGATAATGGCATACAAGATAAAGTGACAGAGCATAAATAATCAGCAGAATGAAAAACAAGGTCAGTAGAAGCCCCTTCAGCTTTGGCCAGTTGGGCCGATAAAGATAGCTGAATTCTTCAGTCACATAATTGTATTGGGTTTCCGTATAAAAATAGTTTTCAGCAAGCCAGTCCAGCACGGAACCGTTGAAGACTACATCCATCAAATAATAAATACCAAAGCCGATTCCTATAGCTAACAGCAGAAAGCCTGCCAGCAATATAATAAATTTGGTTTTATCCTTAGCCTTCAATTTTGTATCCGCACCCCCAGACAGTTTTGATATATTTGGGCTCTTCGAAGGAGTCGTTCATTTTTTCACGGATATGGCGGATATGTACGGTGATGGTGTTGTTGGTCTTGCTGAAATATTCCTCACCCCAAACCGCATGGAACAACTCTTCTGCACTGATGACCTGTCCCTTTTTCCGGCAAAGTTCATAAAGAATGGTGAACTCGGTAGGAGTCAGGGAAAGCGCTTTATCATCCAGAGTACATTCGTGGGTAAGACTGTTAAGCATTAAGCCGCCGTGCATGATAATATGAGAATCCTCGGAAGCGTTAGCCGTGTTATATTTCTTGTATCGGCGCAGCTGTGCCTTTACTCTGGCAAGCAGCTCAAGAGGGCGGAAGGGTTTGGTCATATAATCGTCAGCGCCAAGAGTAAGTCCTGTGATTTTGTCGATCTCTTCTTCCTTGGCGGTGAGCATAATAATGGGGTAATTGTGCTGTTCACGAATTTCCTGACACAGCTTAAACCCGTCCATCTTGGGCATCATCACATCAAGTATGGCAAGATCGAAATCCTCCTCCTTAGCAGCTTTGCATGCTTCGAGGGAGTCATAAAAGGAATGAACCGTATAATTTTCATTCCGAAGATACAGAGAAATCAGATCAGTGATCTCCTTTTCATCGTCAACTACAAGTATTTTTTCGCTCATAAAAACCTCTTTCTGTTCTTTCATAGTCTGGGAAGAATGGTTCTCTGGAACCATTCTAGTGGAGAATTGCTTTGCAATCCAAAATCTGGGAAGAATGATGCTCTGGCATCATTCTAGTGGAGAATTGCAAAGCAATTCTCTTAGTTGACACCGTCAGGTGTCAATATATTATACCAGATATAACGAGATTAGTTTCTTTTTTATAAACATAAATCCTTAATTTTTTCCTAATTTAAAGTCGTTATTGAAGCCTTAATCTTCTTGTGCTATAATTAATCGATTATGCAGAAGAATATGGATGAAAGGGAGACAGGGACGAGATGAAAGCATTTTTAATTCTGGAAGATGGCACTGTTTTTGAAGGAATACAGATCGGTGCCAACAAGGAAATTATCAGTGAAATCGTGTTCAATACTTCCATGGCAGGATATTTGGAGGTGCTGACAGATCCTTCCTATGCCGGACAGGCAGTATGTATGACCTATCCGCTGATCGGCAACTATGGCGTGTGCAGGGAGGATATGGAGGCAAAAAGAGCGTGGCCCGATGGATTTATTGTAAGGGAATTATCCCGTATGGCAAGCAATTTCCGTAAGGATATTACCATTCAGGAATTTTTGGAGGAGCAGGGCATCCCGGGAATCGCAGGAATTGACACAAGGGCGCTTACCAAGATTCTTCGTGAGAAGGGAACCATGAATGGTATGATTACCACCAATGAGGCCTATGACTTGAAGGATGTTCTTCCTAAGCTGAAGGAGTATACTACCGGCAAGGTGGTAGAGAAGGTAACCTGTTCCCATAAATATGAAATAAAGGGCTCCGAAGCCTTAGAGCAAAACGGGCCTCTTTCCGGAAGTGCAAGGTTTGTGCCGGAGGATTATGCTCAGGGAAAGCGTGAAATGCGTCCAAGCATTACAAGGAAGCTGAACGGCACCGGTAAGAAAGTAGCGCTGTTGGATCTTGGAGCCAAGGATAACATTGCACGTTCTCTTGCCCAGCGGGGCTGTGATGTGACGGTATATCCCGCACTTACAAAGGCGGAGGAGATTATTGCGGATAGGCCGGACGGCATTATGTTAAGCAACGGCCCCGGTGATCCGAAGGAATGTGAGAGCATTATTAAGGAAATCAGAAAGCTGTATGAAACAGATATTCCTATTTTTGCAATCTGTCTGGGACATCAACTGATGGCGCTTGCCACAGGAGCAGATACCTTTAAGATGAAATACGGGCACAGAGGAGGAAATCATCCGGTAAAGGATTTGGAGACCGGAAGGGTATATATTTCCTCTCAGAACCATGGATATGTAGTGGATATGGATAAGCTTGATCCTAAGATTGCAGTTCCTGCATTTATCAATGTCAATGACGGAACCAATGAGGGACTTTCCTATACAGGCAAGAATATTTTCACCGTACAGTATCATCCCGAGGCATGTCCCGGACCACAGGACTCCAGTTACCTGTTTGATCGGTTTATTAAGATGATGGAGGTGGGGAAAAATGCCTAAGAATCCAAATGTAAAAAGAGTAATGGTAATCGGCTCCGGCCCTATTGTAATCGGTCAGGCAGCAGAGTTTGACTATGCAGGAACCCAGGCCTGCCGCTCCCTTAAAGAGGAAGGCGTAGAGGTTATTTTAGTCAATTCTAATCCTGCTACGATTATGACGGATAAGAATATTGCAGATAAGGTTTATATTGAGCCCCTTACGGCGAAGGTGCTTGAGCAGATCATTGAGAAAGAAAAGCCTGACAGCATTCTTCCTACGCTGGGAGGACAGGCAGGTCTTAATCTTGGTATGGAGCTTGCAGAATCCGGTTTCCTTGCTTCCCACAATGTAAAGCTTCTTGGAACCACTGCCAATACCATTAAGAAGGCGGAAGACCGTCAGGAGTTTAAGGACACCATGGAAAAGATCGGGGAGCCCTGTGCGGCTTCTCTGGTGGTTGAGACGGTAGAGGACGGCGTGGCCTTCACCAATACCATCGGTTATCCGGTAGTGCTTCGCCCTGCTTATACGCTGGGAGGAAGCGGCGGCGGCATTGCCCACAATCAGGAGGAGCTGGAAAGTATTCTGGAGAATGGCCTTCGCTTATCCAGAGTAGGGCAGGTCCTTGTGGAACGCTGCATTGCCGGATGGAAGGAAATTGAGTATGAGGTAATGCGGGATAGCGCAGGAAACTGTATCACCGTTTGTAATATGGAAAATATCGATCCGGTAGGCGTACATACCGGTGACAGTATTGTTGTGGCGCCTTCCCAAACCTTAGGGGACAAGGAGTACCAGATGCTTCGAACCTCGGCGCTTAATATTATCAATGAACTGGAGATCACAGGAGGCTGCAATGTGCAGTTTGCCCTTCACCCTACCAGCTTTGAATACTGCGTGATTGAGGTTAACCCCCGTGTAAGCCGTTCCTCGGCGCTGGCAAGTAAGGCCACCGGTTATCCCATTGCCAAGGTTGCTGCCAAGATAGCGCTGGGCTACACTTTAGATGAGATCAAAAATGCAATTACGGGCAAAACCTATGCAAGCTTTGAGCCCACTTTGGACTACTGTGTTGTAAAGCTTCCCAGACTTCCTTTTGATAAGTTTATTACCGCAAAGAGAACCCTTACCACCCAGATGAAGGCAACCGGTGAGGTTATGAGTATCTGCAATAACTTTGAGGGCGCTCTGATGAAGGCAATCCGTTCCTTAGAGCAGCATGTGGATTGTCTGCTCAGCTATGATTTCAGCAATCTTTCGGTGGAGGAACTGAAGGAAAGATTGAAAATTGTGGATGACCAGAGGATTTATGTGATTGCTGAGGCGCTTCGCAAGGGCATAGATTATGATACGATCCATGAGATCACCATGATTGATCACTGGTTTATTGACAAGCTGGCGATTTTGGTAGAGATGGAGCAGAAGCTTTCTAAGGAGCCTCTTACCATAGGGCTTTTAAAGGAAGCTAAGAGAATTGAATTTCCTGATAATGTAATCAGCAGGCTGACCGGTATTGCGGAAGCAGATATTAAACAGATGCGTTATGATAACGGCATTGTGGCTGCTTATAAGATGGTGGATACCTGTGCGGCAGAGTTTGAGGCAAGCACTCCTTATTACTATTCTGTATACGGAAGTGAGAATGAAGCAGTTAAGACCAACCCGCCTAAGAAGGTGCTGGTGCTTGGTTCCGGTCCTATCAGAATCGGACAGGGTATTGAATTTGACTACTGCTCCGTGCATGCTACCTGGGCCTTTGCAAAGGCAGGCTATGAGACGATTATTATTAACAATAATCCCGAAACGGTAAGTACCGACTTTGATATTGCGGATAAGCTTTATTTTGAGCCTCTTACACCGGAGGATGTGGAGAGCATTGTAAACATCGAAAAGCCTGATGGTGCGGTGGTTCAGTTTGGCGGGCAGACGGCAATCAAGCTTACGGAAAGCCTGATGAAAATGGGCGTTCCTATTTTAGGCACCAGAGCCGAGGATGTGGATGCGGCTGAGGACAGGGAGCTGTTTGATAAGATATTGGAAGAGACAGAGATTCCAAGAGCAGCAGGCGGCACCGTATTTACTGCCGAGGAAGCGAAGGCTGTTGCCAACAGACTGGGATATCCGGTTTTGGTTCGTCCTTCCTACGTGCTTGGCGGACAGGGTATGCAGATTGCTATTTCCGATGAGGAAATCGAAGAGTTTATGAATATCATTAACCGGATTGCACAGGATCATCCTATTTTGGTTGATAAGTATTTACAGGGTAAGGAAATTGAGGTAGATGCGGTTTGTGACGGCACGGATATTCTGATCCCCGGTATTATGGAGCATATCGAAAGAACAGGCGTCCATTCCGGTGACAGTATTTCCGTTTATCCGGCGCCTACCATTACGGATACAGTGAAGGAAAAGATTGCAGAGTATACCAGAAGACTGGCCAAGGCGCTGCATGTAAAGGGACTTATTAACATTCAGTTTATTGCCATAGGTGAGGATGTGTATGTTATTGAGGTTAATCCCAGATCCTCGCGTACCGTTCCCTATATCAGCAAGGTGACGGGAATCCCTATTGTGGATCTTGCCACAGAGGTTATTATCGGAAAGACTATTCGTGAGCTGGGGTATGAGCCGGGCTTACAGCCGGAGGCAGATTACTTTGCCATCAAGATGCCGGTATTCTCCTTTGAGAAGATCAGAGGTGCGGAGATCAGTCTCGGCCCTGAACTGAAGTCAACCGGTGAGTGTCTCGGTATTGCCAAAACCTTTAACGAGGCGCTGTATAAGGCATTTCTCGGTGCAGGCGTAGATCTGCCCAAGCATAAGCAGATGATTATTACTGTCAAGGATGCGGATAAGGGCGAGGCGGTTGAGATCGGACGAAGATTTGAAAAGCTGGGTTATACCATCTATGCCACCAGAAGCACAGCGGCTGCATTGAATGAAGCCGGTGTCAAGGCAAGAAAGGTAAACAAGATTTCACAGGAGTCACCGACTGTTATGGACTTAATTCTGGGACATCGAATTGATCTTGTTATTGATACGCCTACCCAGGGACGTGATAAATCCAGAGACGGTTTCCTGATCAGAAGAACAGCCATTGAAACCGGTGTGAATTGTATTACCGCCATGGATACGGCAAGAGCATTAGTGACGAGTCTGGAGAATGCAAACGATCAGTTTACGCTGATTGATGTTGCATCCATCTAAAGGGAATAAATGCATGGCAAGGGAGCCTTAGGGCTCCCTTATTGTTTGGATAATTACAAACCGGAAGGAAGTGTACGTTATGAAAAAGCTGGACAAAAATGCATTATGTGTTTTTTTATGTTATGTATTATGGGGAGTGCTCCCGGTATATTGGAAGCTGCTTAGCCGGGTGGATTCCGTCTATGTGCTTGCATCCCGCATTATATGGTCCTTTGTATTCAGTATTGTAATTGTGTCTGCCTTGGGGAAGTGGAAGGAGGTAAGGGCAGTGCTGGGCAGCAGGGGGCAGTGTATCAGATTGCTGCTTTGCGGTGTTATGATTACTATAAACTGGGGATCCTATATCTATGCTGTAAATGCGGGACATATTTTGGATGCCAGTCTTGCCTATTACTTAAACCCCATTATTTCCATTTTCATTGGCTTCTTGGTGTTTAAAGAAAGCCTGTCGGTAATACAGTGGATTTCCGTTTTAATTGCGGCAACCGGCATAATTGTTCCTATTATCGGTTATGGTCAGATGCCTGTTATGGCGTTGGTAATAGGAGGTTCCTTTGCACTTTACAGTATGCTTAAGAGAGAGGTAACAGCGGACAGCAGCGTATCCATGCTGATGGAAACCGGCTTTGTGCTGCCATTTGCAATCCTGTTTATCGTATTTATGGAGAGTGGGGGAAAGGGAGCATATGGGGTGCTAAGCGGCAAAGAGTGGCTCCTTCTTCCGCTGGCAGGAGTGGTGACAACCATTCCGCTTTTACTTTTTGCCAAGGGAATCAGGCATATATCCATGTCTTTGGCCGGTATTTTAATGTATGTGAACCCTACCCTGCAGCTTCTGCTTGGTGCGGTGGTATACAAGGAAAAAATAACAGTTACGGAGATATTTATGTTTACCTGTGTGTGGACGGCGTTGATTTTATTTTGCAAAAAGGAAATTTAGCTACCTTCATGGGGAAAAATATATTATAATAGGTAGCGTAGATTAGGAAATGACTTTTAATCTGCGCTATCAGTGTTTATGGTTTATAAAGGAGAGGATAGAAGATGAGTGACTATATTTTAAGCTGCTGCTCTACGGCGGATCTGACACAGGAGCATTTCGAAAAGAGAGATATTCATTATATTTGTTTTCATTTTGAACTGGATGGAAAGGAATATGCGGACGATCTGGGAAAGTCCATTAATTTCCATGAATTTTACACTGCTATGGCAAACGGTGCATCTACCAAAACCTCACAGGTTAATACAGCGGTATTTACAGAGTATTTTACTCCATTTTTGGAGCAGGGAAAGGATATTCTTCACTTAACATTATCAAGCGGTATATCAGGGGTGATCAATTCTGCAAGGCTTGCGGCCCAGGAGCTTTCAGAGAAGTATCCGGACAGGAAAATTTATGTTGTTGACTCGCTGGGGGCATCCTCAGGATATGGGCTGATTATGGATAAGCTTGCAGATCTGCGGGATGAAGGAATGGGGATTGATGAGCTTCACAGCTGGGTGGAAGCAAACAAGCTAAGGTTGCATCACTGGTTCTTTTCTACGGATCTGACTTTCTATGTGAAGGGAGGACGGATTTCCAAAACAGCCGGTTTCGTAGGTTCGGTGCTGGATATATGCCCGCTCTTAAATATGGATAATTTGGGAAGGCTGATTCCCAGATATAAGATCAGAACTAAGAAAAAGGTAATTAATGCTATTGTGGCAAAAATGGAAGAAAATGCAAAAGACGGCTTAGCCTATGCCGATAAGTGCTATATTTCCCAATCGGACTGTATTGAGGATGCCAGAGCTGTGGCGGCGCTGGTTGAGCAGCGGTTCCCCAATTTGAACGGAAAGGTGGAGATCAATTATGTGGGAACAACCATTGGAAGTCATACGGGACCGGGAACGGTAGCGCTCTTCTTCTGGGGCGGTGAGAGAACGGAATAAGGGCTGCTTATGCAGCCCTTTTCTTTGGGGGTGCAGAATAAGAAAATATGAATGTTATAGAGAAAAAGGACTTGAACAATGCGGTGGAGAGAGTACTGCATGTGAAAGGAAATTATACAGGTGGAATATTGGAAATGACACTGGTAATCGATGCAGGTCTTCCCAGGGAGTACGTGGCATCCATGGCGGCTGATATTGCGTCCACACTTCGTGCGCACAGCGAGGTGTTTCGGAATGTGCGTTTAAATCTGCTGCTTTTTAAAAGTGATTGGGAACTGGAAAATAAGGTGATCCCATTTTCCTTCCTGCAGATGGGAAGCTGTTTTGAGGATTACCGGCAGGTTTTGGGGGAGAGGTCTTTAGATGCGCTTACGGCGGCCTTAAAGCTTTTTCATGCCAGATCAAAGCTGATTCTTGTGCTTTCCAGGGAGCGTTTCAGCATCAGAGACGAGGAGGCGGTGGCACAGAATATGAAGCCCTTCCTTGGAAAGAAAAGCTTGTTTCTCTTTATGGATGATGCGGAACATAAGTGGAGAAGAGGGAGCGAGCTGTAACAGGCATTGCCAGGGATATTTAAGGAGAAGTTTTATGGCGGAAAATCTTGAATATTATAAGGTGTTTTATTATGCAGCCAAAAATGAAAGCCTTACCGGTGCGGCGGCTGAGCTTTCCATTTCCCAGCCTGCGGTAAGTCAGGCGCTTAAACAGCTGGAAAAGGCACTGGATACCAAGCTTTTCGTGCGGGCATCCAGAGGAATACGGCTTACGCCGGAGGGACAAATTCTGTACCAGCATGTGAGGGACGGATACGAGAAAATTCTGCTCGGAGAGAAGATGATCTCTTCTATGCTGAGGCTGGATTACGGGGAACTGAGAATAGGGGCAAGTGATATGACGCTGAAATATTTCCTGCTTCCCTTCCTTGAAAGATTTCACGAACAGTTTTCCGGAATCAAGGTGACTGTCACCAACGCACCGACACCGGAGACTCTGAAGCTGCTTCATCAAGGAAAAATCGACTTTGGGGTGGTCAGTACGCCTCTGCCCCAAAAGCTGGGGCTTACAGTGAAAACAGTCAGGGAAATAGAAGATGTTTTTGTGGCAGGGCGAAAGTTTATTCAGTACAAGAACAGGATGCTGGATCTTCAGGAGCTGGAAAAACTTCCCATTATTTCGTTGGAGGGGGAGACAAGCACCAGAAATTATATGGAAGCATTTCTTTCTCAAAACGGGGTAGAGCTTCATCCGGAATTTGAACTGGCTACCAGTGACATGATTGTCCAGTTTGCGCTGCGCAGCCTGGGAGTGGGAAGCGTGGTGCGGGATTTTGCCGGGGAATATCTGGAGGATGGAAGATTGTTTGAACTGCGTTTTAATAAGATCATTCCCAAGAGGCAGATTTGTGTGGTTACCGAGGAAGGGACAGTTATATCCAAAGCAGCCAGAGAATTTTTAGCAATGATAAAGGAGATAGAGACATGATCAGGAATATTGTATTTGATATAGGCAATGTGCTCGCAGGCTTTGCATGGAAGGATTTTTACAAAAGCTTTGGGTTTTCGGATGAGGTGTTTGAAAAGCTGGCTGATGCCACGGTAAGAAGCCCCTTCTGGAATGAAATGGACAGAGGAAAGCTTGATGATGATCAGCTCCTTGCCGGCTTTATACAAAACGATCCCACAGTGGAAAAGGAGCTGCGTCTGATATTTCAAAATATTACGAATATGATTGTGCGTTATGATTATGCAATACCCTGGCTTAGAGAGTTAAAGGAAAGGGGATATGGGGTATATTATATTTCCAACTTTGCTCATAAGGCTCATGTGGAATGCAGGGAGGCATTGGATTTCCTGCCTGAAATGGATGGAGGCATTTTGTCCTATCAGGATAAGCTGATTAAGCCATGCCCTGAGATTTACAGGCTGCTTTGTGACAGATACCATTTAAAGGCCTGCGAGTGTGCATTTATTGATGATACACCGGCCAATGTAACGGCGGCACAAAAAGAAGGCATGGAAGGAATTATTTTCCATACATTAGAACAGGTTAAGGCAGAGCTTGAGGATATGTTAAAGCTTTAATTTTCTTCATCTTCACAGGAAGCAGCCTCATTATTTAAAGAAGAGCGTTTTTCAGTGATTTTTCCGAAAAGCCAGATATAGATCCACAGCAAAATCGGAAGCCCCACAGTTGCTGCAAGACATGCGGCAAAGAGCCTGTCCGAACCGGGAAAATCAAGCAAGGACACCACTAAGGTGGCAATGTATAAAAGAACCAGTAATATAATGCAGAGAATTGCGGCAATTTGTTTAGATTTCTGTTTCATCAGAAGCTCCTTTTTCTTTATTTTCGTTTAGTATACCATATAAAAATCTTTTATTACAATTTTCTTGAAGATTATTTCTATTGATGGTGAATTATTTATGGTACAATGAGTGCCATGGGCCAGGAAGAGGCCGATAGGACGATTTGCTTTGTAACAACTGAAAGCCAAAATAAACATAGGAAAGGCCAAAATTATGTTAAAAATTGACTTAAACGGAACATGGAATTTACAGATGAGCGGAAGGGATGCAGCATTAATGCCATCAGAGGGAATTGATGCAGACGTTCCCGGAAGCGTATATGGTGCGCTGCTTTCTAAGGCACTGATACCCGATCCCTTTTATCGGGACAATGAATTAAAGGTTCTGCCCCTTATGGATAATGAATTTACGTACACCACCTGCTTTCAGGTGACGGAAAGGATGCTTGCGAGTGATGCACTGCTGCTTAGGTTCGACGGAATAGACACACTGGCCGATCTGTACCTGAATGAGGAATATCTGGGCTGTGCTTACAATATGCACAGAGTCTGGGAATTTGACCTGTTGGCTTCACAGGGGCTTAAAGAGGGGGAAAACCAGCTTAAGGTAGTGCTTCATTCTCCCACGAAATACATCAAGGAAGAGAATGAAAAGGTTTATACTGGCGGGGCTTTGGAGGCTATGGCAGGCTTTCCCCACCTGCGCAAGGCTCATTGTATGTTCGGCTGGGACTGGGGGCCAAGGCTGCCTGATATGGGTATATTCAGGGATGTTTCCATCTTAGGCATTAAAAAGAGCAGATTGGATTCGGTTTATATTACACAGGAGCATAGCGAAGGAAGGGTTACCCTTGATTTTGATATTGCTCTGGAACTTTTTGCTTCTAAGACAGAGACTGGGACAGTTTTAGACAGTGATGAGGGAAGAATCAGAATTACGGTTACAGCTCCCGATGGACATATTTACCATGCAAAGGATCGGAAAGAGTGTTTGTCAGCTGAGCAGGATTATCGTATTGTGATTGAAAATCCTATGCTTTGGTGGCCTCACGGATACGGCAAGCAGCCTCTTTATCAGGTTAGAGTAGAGCTTTGGGATGAGGAAGGGACTTTGCTGGATATCTGGGAGCGCAGGATTGGGCTTCGCACTCTCACCGTTAATACGGAAAAGGATGAATGGGGTAACTGCTTTGCTCACGAGGTTAATGGAGTTAAGATTTTTGCCATGGGGGCAGATTATATTCCTGAGGACAATCTTCTGGGAAGAGTATCTGAGGAAAGAACCAGAAAGCTTTTGGAGGATGCGGTATGGGCAAATCATAACTGTATCCGTGTTTGGGGAGGCGGGTATTATCCGGACGATTATTTCTTTGATATCTGTGATGAACTGGGGCTTTTGGTGTGGCAGGACTTCATGTATGCCTGTGCTTCCTATGAGCTGGATGATGCGTTTGAAGCCAATATTACTCAGGAAACCATAGAGAATGTCAGAAGAATACGTCATCATGCATCCCTGGCACTGTGGTGCGGCAACAATGAGATGGAAACCCAGACTCTTGACAAGACATGGAACCCTTCCATTAAGCAGAAGTATGATTATATCAAGCTGTATGAATATATTATTCCTAAAATATTAAAGGAAGAGGATCCGGTAACCTTTTACTGGCCTTCATCCCCTTCTTCAGGCGGAAATTATGACAATCCATGGGATGAAAACAGAGGAGATACCCATTACTGGGATGTGTGGCATGGAAACAAGCCCTTTACGGAATACCGGAAGTTCCGATTCCGTTATCTGTCCGAATTTGGTTTCCAGTCCTTCCCCTGCCTTAAAACGGTGGAAAGCTTTACCGAGGAAGAGGATAGGAATATCTTTTCACGGGTCATGGAAATGCATCAGAGAAACCGGGCTGCCAACGGAAAAATATTAAATTATCTTTCGGCAACCTATCTTTACCCGAAGGGCTTTGACCAGCTTCTTTATGCATCGCAGCTGCTGCAGGCTGATGCTATCCGCTACGGCGTGGAGCATTTCAGACGGTACAGGGGGAGATGTATGGGGGCTGTGGTATGGCAGCTGAATGATATCTGGCCGGTAGCTTCCTGGGCAAGTATTGATTATTACGGACGCTATAAGGCACTTCATTATGCAGAAAGAAAAATGTTTGCACCTGTTATGATTTCCTGCGAGGAAATCGGAGAGCTCAGTGAAAGGCCTTACTGTATTGCAGAGCCTGCACCGATAGAACTGGGGGCAAGACTTCATGTGTCTAACGAAACCATGGAAGATGTGAAGGGTACGGTAAGATGGGCGCTTCGAAGACCTGACAGCAGTGTAATCAGAGAGGGAGCAGCTGAAATATCCGTTCCGGCTCTTTCAGGCATTTGGCTCGATAAGCTGGATTTTAAAGGCTGTAATGAAAGGGAAATCCACTTAGAGTACAGCTTTTGGATGGATGGAAGGGAAGTGTCGGCCAATACCTGTCTGTTTACCCCGCCTAAGCATTACTTATTTCAAAATCCTCATCTTAAGCTGGTAAGAAAGGGCAGTCAGATTACGGTGACGGCAGATGCTTATGCAAAGAATGTGGAGATCATCGGCACAGATGGAGATTTGTGGCTTTCCGATAACTTCTTTGACATGGAAAAAGGACAGCGCTCGGTAGAGATCACCAAGGGCGATGCCGGGGAGATTATCTGCAGATCTGTGTGGGATATCGCATAGATTATTGTCCGTTATCCTTAAGAAAACGGAAAATTTCCTGATAATAAGGGATCAAAACCTCCAAGCTGCTGTTGTAAATTTCGTGGCGGCTTCCACTTACGGGAACAAGCCTTGCAAAGGGAGTGTTTTTGACAAAACGCTTGATGGCGGATGCCTTTACGAAGCCATCCTCTATAGATTGAAAGACCAAAACGGGAACTGTGATTTTGACGCAGTTCCTTTTTTGGGTGATTTTACGGCAGGCCAGTAGGGACTCATATGCCCATCCATAGCTGGAACCACAATTTTGAAAAAGGGGTGTGGACTCCTTTTTGGTTTGATAATATTCAAAGCGTTCCCTGCAGGCAGAACCGCTTTCCTGCCAGCGCTCACCGGGAATAAATGCATGCTGTCCGGGAGCATAGCATTCCTGCTTATGAAGCTTTAACATAATAAATCCTAAAGCTCGGGCTAAAAAAGAGGGAACAGGCCCCATTGAAATGCCCAGCATAGGGGAGGTGAGAATTGCCTTGCGAAAGGTATCCGGGTAGGTTTCCAGATAAAGGGCGCCAATGCCGCCGCCCATAGAATGCGCATACAAATATAAGGGCAGTGTGCCGGAACAGGGGATTACCACAGAACCAATAAAGGAATGCAAATCCTCAACATAGTCGCTAAAATGCTCAACATGCACCATGTTAGGGTGCTTTGTGACTCGCAGAGAACGTCCGTGGCCGCGGTGATCTGCAAGATATACTTGATAGCCGGCTGTTACAAAGTAGAAGATTACCTCTTTATATTTTTCAATACTTTCGCAAAAGCCATGACTGATTACAATAGCCCCTTTTGCATTTTCGGGGCAGTATGTTTCATAATAAAGCCCCGAAGGGGAAGATTTGCAAGAGTTAAGAGGCAGATATCCGCTCCGGCAGATGGATGAAAGATAGGGAATGACATCCCGCTCCATTTTAACATTGAAATCAGTTTCAGATAGCAGCTGTAATCTTTCTTCCTGCAAAAGCATACTTCGTAGAACTCCTTAATTATTTGAGGTTTGATTAACGTGTCTTTTAATTGCTTCAAAGCTTTCCTTGCTGATATCATGCTCTATTTTGCAGGCATCAGAAGCAGCAGTCTTTTCATCTACGCCAAGGCGGACCAGCCAGTTGGTGAGCAATTCATGACGTTCATAAATCATTTCTGCGATTTCCTTTCCGGCAGGAGTAAGATAGATAAAACCCTCCTTGGTAACAGTGATATGCTCCTTTTCGCGGAGATTTTTCATGGCAACGCTGACACTGGATTTCTTAAATCCCAATTCCTCGGCTATATCAACTGAACGCACTACAGGACGGCGCTTACTGAGCATTAAAATGGTTTCCAGATAATTTTCCGCAGATTCGTTTGTATGCATGATTGTTCTCCTGTTTCTGTTTGGTGATAGGTCTTATTATTGACGAAATAATTATAACATAAAACAACAATAAAAAATATAAAGAAAAAATAAAAAAAGCATTGACAACTAACAGAAGGTAGAATATACTAACCTTGAAATGAAAATGATTATCAAAATCCATAAGATAAAATGGCGTGGAAAAGAAAGAAGGTATAAATGATGCCCCTGACAATGGCAAAAGAAGGAGAGCCCAGCGTAATCAATAAAATCGGCGGTAAGGAAGAAACCAGACGCTTCTTGGAAAATCTGGGTTTTGTAACCGGCGGGATGGTTACCGTAATATCTGAAGTAGGCGGCAGCTTAATCGTAAACGTTAAGGATGCGAGAGTTGCAATCGGAAAGGATATGGCTAATAAAATTTTAGTAAGCTAGAAGATTTATCTTTAAGTCTTCCAAAGCATAGAAAGGAGTTAGTAATGAAAACATTAAGAGAAGTTCCCTGCGGCAAGACCGTCAAGGTCAGCAAACTCACCGGAGATGGACCAGTTAAGAGGAGAATTATGGATATGGGAATTACCAAGGGCGTAGAGGTGTTTGTAAGAAAGGTTGCACCTTTGGGAGATCCGGTGGAGGTTACTGTACGAGGATATGAGCTTTCCCTGCGTAAAGCGGATGCGGAAATGATCCTGGTGGAGTAATATTTTTTTGAATAAAGGTTAGATGTAACTAATAAAAGGTAGAAAAGAGGTATCGATATGTCTGTTAAGATTGCACTTGCAGGTAACCCAAACTGCGGTAAGACAACATTGTTTAATGCACTGACAGGTTCCAATCAGTTTGTCGGAAACTGGCCCGGTGTTACAGTTGAAAAGAAGGAAGGAAGATTGAAGGGACACAAGGATGTGGTAATCATGGATCTTCCTGGTATTTATTCCCTCTCTCCGTACACCCTGGAGGAGGTAGTGGCAAGAAATTATTTGATTTCGGAAAGACCTGACGCAATTATCAATATTGTTGACGGAACGAATATTGAAAGAAACCTGTACCTGTCAACACAGCTGATGGAGCTTGGCATCCCTATGATCATGGCGATCAATATGATGGATGTGGTTGCTAAGAGCGGTGATGTAATCAACACTGCAAAGCTTGGTGAGAAGCTGGGCTGCGAGGTGGTTGAGATTTCAGCACTTAAAGGCACGGGAATTATGAAGGCTGCTGAAAAAGCGGTTGCACTGGCTAATGAGAAAAAAGCTTTCCCTCCGGTACATAAGTTTGCTGTTAAGGTTGAAAATGTGCTGGATAAAATTGAAGATCAGCTGGGAAGTGATATCCCCAATGAGCAGAAGCGTTTCTTCGCAATCAAGCTTCTGGAGAGAGATGATAAGATTGCAGACCAGATGAGCAGTATTCCTGATGTTTCCTCACTGATTGAAGCTCTGGAAAAGGAAATGGATGACGATACGGAAAGTATTATCACCAATGAAAGATATGTATATATTTCATCTATCATCGGAGAGTGCTACAAGAAAAAGAGCAAAGAAAAATTGACCGTATCCGACAAAATTGATAGAATTGTAACTAATAGATGGCTTGCTCTTCCTATCTTTGCGGTTGTTATGTTTATTGTGTATTATGTAACGGTAAGTACAGTCGGTGGATGGGCAACGGACTGGGTGAATGATGGTGTATTCGGAGAAGGATGGAGCCTTTTCGGATTGGAAATCCCCGGTATTCCGGTTCTTGTTGAAAATCTGTTAAGCGCAGTAGGATGCGCAGACTGGCTGCAGTCCCTGATCCTTGATGGTATTGTTGCCGGCGTAGGTGCGGTTCTTGGTTTTGTACCGCAGATGCTTGTGCTGTTTATCTTCCTTGCATTTTTGGAAGCATGCGGATATATGGCACGAATTGCATTTATTATGGATAAAATTTTCCGTAAGTTTGGTCTTTCCGGTAAATCCTTCATTCCGATTTTGATCGGAACAGGATGCGGCGTTCCCGGTGTTATGGCTTCCAGAACGATTGAAAGCGACAGAGATCGTAAGATGACTGTTATGACTACCACATTTATTCCCTGCGGCGCTAAGCTGCCTATCATTGCATTGATTGCAGGAGCGCTGTTTGACGGAGCAGCATGGGTAGCATGGAGCGCATGGTTTGTGGGATTTGCGGCAATCGTATGCTCCGGTATTATTTTAAAGAAGACTAAGATGTTTGCAGGCGATCCTGCACCCTTCGTTATGGAGCTGCCCGCATATCACCTTCCTACCGTGGGAAATGTGCTTAGAAGCATGTGGGAGAGAGGCTGGGCCTTCATTAAGAAAGCAGGAACCATCATTTTGTTATCAACTATCGTTCTTTGGTTCTTAATGAGATTTGGATGGGCAGACGGCTCCTTCGGAATGCTGGAGGCAGAGCAGCTTGACAGCAGTATCCTTGCTAAGATCGGCAATGCAATTTCATGGCTGTTTATTCCTCTTGGATGGGGAGACTGGAAGATGGCTGTAGCAGCCGTAACCGGTTTAATTGCGAAGGAAAATGTAGTTGGTACATTCGGTATTTTGTTTGGATTTGCAGAGGTTGCTGAGGATGGTGCAGAGATTTGGGGCGATCTGGCAGGAAGCTTAAGTGCGGTTGCAGCATATTCCTTCCTTGTATTTAACCTTTTATGCGCACCCTGCTTTGCAGCAATGGGAGCAATTAAGAGAGAAATGAACAATGCAAAATGGTTCTGGTTTGCCATCGGATATCAGACAGTGCTGGCTTATGCGGTTTCACTTTGTATATATCAGATCGGCATGCTGTTTAGTGCAGGTTCATTCGGCATCGGAACAGTATTTGCAATTCTTATTGTAGCCGGATTCTTGTATCTTCTCTTTAGACCGTATAAGGAAAGCAAGACTTTGAAGGTAGACATAAAAAGAGCGGTACGCGCCAAATAATTTCTGCATAAAATGAAGCAGAGCATTTGGGCAAACCGGTAAGGAGGCTGTTATGGGAACATTTATTACAGCGGTTATCCTGATCTGCATCGTTGGATTAGTGATCAGAAAAATGGTAATGGATAAAAAGAGCGGGAAATCCCTGCAATGTGGCTGTGACTGCAAAAATTGCGCAGGCGGCTGCGGACATAAGCAGTAATAAGATTTTGAAGGCTCCGGCGTCATGTAGATGACTCCGGAGCTTATTATTGATGCTTATGTACAATAAGAACGATATTGCGCTTGATTTTAAGAAGGAGAGTATACTATAATATAAATGTGTATACAAATGCGGATTGGATATTTTAGAGGAAAATATTATTATGGAAAAAGAAATAAAGGGGATTACTGTCGAGGAATTTAAAAAAATTATTGACGTTTTAGATCCATGTATGGATGATTATTTGTACATCATGGATATGCAAAATGACTTTTATTGTATTTCAGAGAATGCGGTGGAACGCTTTGAGCTGCCGGCAAGCCAGTTTGATGATGCCGGAAAGCATTTAAATAATCTGGTTTATCCTGATGACAGACAGCTTTTAAATGCTGATTTGGACCGTATCGTCAATGAGGGACAGCGCTTTCATAATCTGCAATACAGGTGGATGGGAAAGAACGGCAAGCCGCTTTGGATTAACTGCAGAGGGCGTGTGCTTACGGATGATGCCGGAAACGCTAAATTCCTGGTAGGCTGCATTAATGAAATCGGCATAAAGCAAAAGGCTGATAATGTCAGCGGCCTTTTGCGTGCGGAAAACCTACAAGAGGAAATAGGCATTTCGGGCGAGGGAAAATTAAAAGGTTTTCTTATTCGCCTTGGAATTGATAATTTCAAGGAAATTAATGAAAATAAAGGGCTGGAATATGGTGATATGATCATCGGCAAAACAGCAGAATGTATTCAATCGGTGCTGCTGCCCAAGCAGAAGCTGTACCGTGTTGTTGCGGATGAGTACATTGTTCTCGACAGTGAAAACAGAAGTATGGAAGAGGCCGTCGAACTTTACAATGAAATACAGCATAAGCTTTCCCAGTTCATAGAAGAAAGATGCTACGAGGTTTTTTACACAATTTCTGCCGGTATTCTTGATTTTGGGGTGGTAGAAAATCATAAGTATCATAATCTGATGAAGCTATCGGAATTTGCCCTGAACGAAGCCAAGAATAGGGGCAAGAATAAATATTATATATATGATAACGAGGATTATAAGGCTTTTCTCCACAAAAAAGAGCTTATCAGCCTGATGCTTTGGTCGGTAAATCATGATTTTGAAGGGTTTGAAGCATATTTTCAGCCTATTATGGATATTAAAGCAAACAAGCTCTGTAATGCTGAAACGCTGCTTCGTTTCCATAATGAGAAGCTTGGAATGATATCTCCGGCAGAGTTTATACCGCTTTTAGAGGAAAGTAATCTGATTATTCCGGTGGGACGATGGGTTTTGGAACAGGCGATGGCAGCATGCTCCCGGATACAGAAGAGTATTCCGGATTTTCGGGTTTCGGTGAATCTTTCCTACATTCAGGTTTTAAAAAGCAATGTGTTAGAGGAGATTCAAAATGGGCTTGAAAAATATCAGCTGCGTCCCGAAAGCGTTATCATAGAGCTTACGGAAAGCGGATTTTTGGAGTCTAATTCCTTTTTCTTTAATTTCTGTGAGGGCTTAAGAGAGCACGGTATACCATTGGCGTTGGATGATTTCGGAACAGGATATTCCAATTTCCACTACTTATATAATCTGAATTTGAGCACCATTAAAATAGACAGAACCTTTACGGTAAAGGCATTAAATAATCAATACGAGCACAATCTGCTTCAGCATATGTCAGATATGGTTCATGATGTTAATTTAAAGCTTTGCATTGAGGGGATAGAAACGAAGGAGGAGCTGGAGAGAATCTGCAAGATACAGCCGGATTACATACAGGGATATTATTTTGGACGGCCTTGTCCTCTTAATCAGTTTTTGGAGCAATTTGTTCCTGAAAGCTAAGTAAAATGAAATAGCTTGGAAGCGCATGGACTAAAGTCTATGCGCTTTTATAATATAATTGACTGATTGAACCGATATAAAGGGAAAGCAGAGAAAGGAATGGTTATTAAGATGGCGATAACAGGCGTAGGTGCTTACGAGTTTCAAAACAGCGCAAAAAGCAGGTCTAACAAGGCTTCTTATGCGGATTTCGGCAAGGAATTGTCTGCAGCTGCGGAAGGTGCGGAGTGTGCCAAGAAGAATACAGCTGAAAACAGGCTTCTTTCAACTGAGGAAATTTTGCAGATGATAGGTGAAAGAAAAAGTGAAATTTTAGAGAAGGTGAAAAAGGGGGAGACGGAACCTGTTATTCAGATTGGAGGACAGGCATACACTGAAAAACAGTGGAAGAGAATGCTTGAGAGCTTTGACGATTCTGAGGAAGAAATTAAGAACATGATCCGGGAAGCGCTGGAGAAATATAAAAAGGCACAGAAGGAAGAATAATTAATCATGACCGGACTGTGAAAAAGCAGAAAA
>JAUNGK010000254.1 GCA_030524555.1 Bacillota bacterium
ATCAGCAGCCATGCCCACACAGACTTAGGATCCCTGCGCTGAAAAAACACAATAATCACTGCAAGAATCAGATTGATAATCAAAAGATGCCCAATAATAAATTCAAATATAAGCCGTATATTCTGCCAGACCTCGCCCATGCTTTTCATTTCCTTCCTATTGCTAGATTATATACCAAACCCTTTTTCAATTCAATGAAACTACTTGCCTATTTTCATAAAGAATGCTAAAATATTTTTTGCATCGCCGCTGTCCGTTTAAAAAGAATTTCCAGCGGCAGGGAGGTTTATTTTGAATACTTTTACCATTGTTTTACTGGTTATCCTGGCAGTTCTGGTAATTGCCCTTGTAGTATTATATTTTCTGGGAAAGAAAGCGCAAAAGCGTCAGGAACAGCAGCAGGCACAGATTGATGCCATGAAGCAGACAATTTCCATGCTGATTATTGACAAGAAGCGGATGAAAATGAAAGATTCCGGTCTTCCGCAGACAGTCATTGATCAAACACCCAAGCTTATGCGCAACTCCAAGCTTCCCATTGTCAAAGCAAAGGTAGGACCGCAAATCATGTCCTTGGTCTGCGAGGAGAAAATTTTTGACTCTGTTCCCGTCAAAAAGGAAGTCAAAGCAGTTGTCAGCGGCATTTATATCACAGATGTGAAGGGGCTTCACGGCAAGCCTATCGTCTCTCCTGCCAAGAAAAAGGGATTTTTCAAGCGTGCCCTTGAGAAGGCTCAGGAAAAAGCCGGCGCTAAGCCCGTCAAATAAAACTGATGCAGCTGCAAATTTATATTGCATATTAAAAGCGCAGGTTAAAAGCCTGCGCTTTCAATTTCATTTCATAGCTTTCTCCAGCCTTTACTATGACCTTCACACCTTCCTGCCGGTCACGGCATCAATCTCATTCCCGCCTCTCTGGGACAGATATTCATTTCTATCTTACAGTCTGCCAGAAACTGATAATTGGCTTCCAGCGTATAGGCAACCTGAACCTTAATCTGATCCTCCTCTTCCTCCAGCAGGAAAGCTCCGGTATCAATTCCAATCAAAATATTTCCATATGGGGTGGCATAGCTGGTCATATTCTTTTTATTTCTTTCAAATACCATATGTACATTCACAAGCCCCTTTTTGGTTACCTCCAGGGAGCTGTCCTGAAATTTGATCATGTTTTTGGTTACATCATCAAACCCCTCCATCACTTCGTCATATATAATATAATGGCTTCCGTTTTTCATATAATAGTCCGCAGGCGTAATAGTTTCCAGCTCCTGCCCGGCATCACAGCTTTCAAGCTGAAGCCCTTTTAGGGACAATAATACTTCTTTCGTCATGCTGTTCCTCATTTCTGCGCTTCTTATCAGTCTTTCCCTGTTTTTGCACAGCCTCCTAATACTCTTCTATATTAATAATTTTGGCTGACAGAATACCGTATTTGATAATCGAGTTGGCAAAGCTCTTAAACTTTTCCGCCGCATCGCTGACATAAAAACGATAACGGTTATCACCAAGCTGTGCCGCCTCCTCATTTAACATTCCCCGCTGCCCCAGCATTTCCTTTAATTCCCTTGCTGTCTCATAGGCCGGATTCACAAGCGTTACCCTATCGCCCATAACCCGTCCTACCGTAGAGCGGATCAGCGGATAATGAGTGCAGCCCAAAATCAGCGTATCAATTCCGATATCAATCAGCTCTGTCAGATATCTCTTGGCAATCTCATCCGTAACCGGATCCTGCCACAATCCTTCCTCAACCAACGGCACAAACAATGGACATGCCTTTCCGATCACCTCCGCCTCCGGGTTGATCTCCTTTATGTAATGAGAATAAATTCTGCTTCCTATGGTACCCTCTGTACCGATAACCCCGATTTTCCCATTTGAAGTAGTCTGTGCCGCTACCACTGCTCCGGGCCTTACCACACCGATCATGGGAATGTCTACCTCTGTCTTGATCTCCTCCAAAGCATATGCGCTTGCGGTATTACAAGCCACCACAATCGCCTTTACCTCCTGCGTCTGCAAAAAACGCACGATCTGCCGCGAATATCTTGTCACGGTTTCTTTGGATTTGCTGCCGTAAGGCACCCTGGCCGTATCTCCGAAATAAACGATCCTCTCATTGGGTATCTGCCGCATAATCTCCCTGGCCACCGTAAGTCCGCCCACTCCGGAATCAAACACCCCTACGGGCGCATTATTATTCTTCATATCCTGTTTCCTTTTCTGGTTCTTCCTTTTCTTTTTCTCGATATACATATTCTATCAGCCGGCTTTTTATACGAATATCTCCTGACTTTATACCGCATTTTCCAAGGCTCTCCACAATTTTATCCGAAAGGGAAAGCGCTTCCGATGCCTCCGCATCTGCTGCGGCCTCCTGCTCACAGACCTCCGTCACTGCGGAAAGCTCCGGATACACAAAGCCCCACCATCCCAATGTTCCGATTAGTATCACTGCGGTTTCGTAAATTTTCTTCATTTCACCTTTATCCCTTCTGCCTATTATTTCAAGCATCCTATGATAAAAGTGTTTCCGCTTTATGGCTGCTTATTCAATCTGCCTTCATTTTCTAATCTAATCTGACGGATAATGGATTTTTCCTGATTGTCAATATGAACCTTTGCTGCCCTTGCTGCCCTCTCCTTATCCCGTGACGCTATACTCTCATAGATTTCCCTGTGCTCTTTTACAAGATTGTCATGCCGGCTCTCTTCTCTGATATAGACAAACCGATAACGGTACATCTGCTCGGAAAGATTGTTCACAAGCTGCTGCAGCCTTAAATTTCC
>JAUNGK010000255.1 GCA_030524555.1 Bacillota bacterium
CGGCCTCCAATTTCTGTATGGAGCGGGTAAGCGCCGGCTGAGATATATGAACAATTTCGGCAGCTTTTGACAGTGTGCCGGTATCAGCAATAGCAACCAGCTGGTAAAGCTGATTTAATTCGGTCATAGCAAGTCCTCCTTTGCAGTATGTGTCTTTACTATAGCACATTTCAAAGTAAAAGAGGAGATTTCTATGGCCTTTTATAGTGAAAAAGAAAATATTGCGCTTTCTTTTCTTTTATGCTATACTTTCAATGACTATTTAATATAAGAAAGTCATTGAAAACAGGAGGAAGGATTGTGCCAGCAAATTTTACAGATAAAGAGCGGGAGAAAATCAGGCAGGACTTGATTGCTGCGGGATTTCGAATGTGCAGGGAATATGGTCTTAAGGGTATGACAGTTTCCAAACTTGCGGAAAACTGCCACATTGCGAAAGGGACCTTTTATCATTTTTTTGCTTCTAAGGAGGAATTTGTACTTGCGCTGTTTGAAACTGAGAATCGGCGGGATATGCAGGAACTTGCCGAACTGATGAAGGACAGGGATAAGCTGCCGCTGGAGGAAATGATGTACTGGTACCGAAGTTTGTTTACCTTTGAGCATAATTTTGTGATGTCCTTTACTACAGAGGACTATGTGTGGCTGAAGGGACATCTGCGTGATGCTGGGATGTTTGACGCAGAACGGGACAAGCTTACAGCCGGGCGGCTGCTGCAAATAGCAGACGGCGTTCGTTCGGATTATGACATTGGTGTGGTAGTCAATTTCATTAAGAGTATTTACAGTATGACGGAGAACCGGGATTCCTTCTGTCAGGAATCCATCGAAACCAATATTGACTTGATTTTCCAGACGATTTATCAATATATCAGGGAGGATGTGTAATATGAATTGGATAATTTATGGTATTGAACTTGTGGCGCTGATTGTGTGCTTTGCACTGGTGGTAACGATACCAATTACCATCAATCCGGTCAGTTTTATCTCGGATTATCCGCCTGAAATACAGGAGGAATATTACCGAAGCCAGAAGCGTGAGAAAAACAAGGAGTCGCTGACAAAGGCTATGGTCATAAAAAAGGTGGTCTTTCTCATCGCCGCAGTTTTTCTCTGTGCATGGATGGCGTATCTGGCAGGGGCGGATACCTTTTTGCAGGGAACCATACTTTCCTTTTCCTATGTAGTCGCTATTGCCGCATTTGACACCTTCATTATTGACTGGATATTCTTTCCGAGAATCAAAAGATGGCGGCTGCCAGGTACGGAACATATGGATCGTGCGTACCGACAGAAGTGGTTCCACTTAAAAGGCGTTTTGGTGCTGGTTCCGATGGGGGCGGTTTTTGCGGTGATAACCGGGGGGATTATGGTGTGGCTATTCTGATAAAACGAGGTGGAACAATTATGAAGTCAAAATATAAAATTTTTCTTGCTATTCCCGCTTTTCTGATGACAATGGCGGGCGACTATCTGATCGGATATGAGCCGTGGGATGTTGAACCGCTGGGACTGATTGCAGACACAGGCTGGCTGACCATTGCCGATTGGCGTATTGCTTTATCTAATCTCTTCGGTGCGGCTGCCGTGCCGTTATATTTTGTGGCAGCAAAAGAATTTTTGCGTATACTGGATGTGCAGAACCCGAAGGGAAACGATAAAGGAACAGACCGCTTTCTATGGCTGTTCCGCATCGGAAATTATGCAGGTATTCTTTCATTTGTGTTCATTCATATCGCTTGCGGACTTTTGATTTTGCAGTTCAATGCGGCATACGAAATGATGGGGAACGTGGATATGGCGATGGAACTGGATCTGCGTATTTTCCGGGCGGAAGCGCTTCCGTTCTTTGCGTATTTTGTCGTTGCAGATTTGTTTACGACTATTGGCTGGATTGGTTTGGTGGTCAAAAGAGCGATCCCATTATCAAAAGTATGGCTTCTGGCATCTCCTTTGGTGATGACATTGATAGGTCAGGTCTTTAGTATTTTCCATATTGGTTTTAAAGGGATAGACTCTGGCTTTGAATCTCTTGGCTGGATACTCATGTTTATTGCAGCAGTAAAATATGCACAGCGTATGGAGAAACAGACAACATAAGATGATACCCCCTGTACTGGGCAGAAATATCAGATTGTATCAAAGACAGCGTTTACATAGAAATGAAAATCGCTAATTTGATACAATTTGAAAGTTTGAACACCCAAGAAATGGGCAGAAATAACGGGCTTTTGGCACATTCGATGATGCCAGAAGCCTTTATTTTTTGCAATCGGGTATGAGAAAGAAAATAAGAGGGTTCAAGTGCTGAATCCTCTGTCGATAAATTTGAACCCTCCAAGTGAGTGCTGAACCCTCCTTGCAAGAAAAATAAAAAAGTATAAATGCAGAAAAGCACGTTGTTCCTTCGGCGGAATCAACGTGCTTTTACATCGTATTCATTAAATCAAGCAGGAGCCGTTTCTGCTCATCAGTCAAGGTACTCCATGTTGAAAAGAGCTTCTGCTGTTCTTCGGTCATCTGAGAATCCTTATCCTCTGTGAAGAACTGCGCTAAAGTTATACCGAACGCTCTGCACACAGCCTCTAAGGTCGGAAGCGTAGGTGCGTTGTTTCGGTTGAACATATTTGTAACTGTGGAATGAGAGAGGTGTGCCTCTTTTGCCAGACGGTAATCTGTCCAGCCACGCTCCTCCATCAACTGCTTTATGCGTTTCTGCGCATCCATATCATCACCTGCCCATCTGTATCTATTCTAATT
>JAUNGK010000256.1 GCA_030524555.1 Bacillota bacterium
AACCAGTTGTTTGTTATGGACGAGTATGGAGTGGAGAACAGTCATTTTACAGTGTATGGCTATGACATTGAAGTAAAGGACGCCCTAATTGCGGAAGCGTTGCAGGCACTTTCGGAACGGAAGCGGAATGTAATACTGCTTTCGTATTTTCTGGAAATGAGCGATGCGGATATAGCAAGGGAAATGAACCTTGTACGCAGTACGATCCACGAACACCGGACACGCTCACTTGAGATTTTGAGAAAGATTATGGAGGAAAAAGCAGATGAAAAAGAGATGTAAGAGTAGGGAAGAAAAGAATTTGCTGCCTTTCCATATCATAAAGGCAGCATCAGAAGGTGATGTAATGGCAATCAACGCAGTTTTGAAGCATTATGAGGGATACATAATTACTTTGTCCACCCGGAAAATGTATGACGAGAGTGGGCGGCTGCATTTTTGTGTTGATGAAACGCTACGCCGGAGGCTTGAAACAAAGCTGATTACGAAGATATTGGCATTTGAAGCGGTATAAGGGGCGGTTAGCTGTCCTTTTCCATAGCTGATTATCAGCGTTGTACATTGAAAATTGAATACTGTATTGCATACAGGACGTGAGGATATGCGGAGCCACTAGGCAGATGCGCCATGACATATCTGTCCTGCCTTATGGCAGGGTGAACGTGAGGAAATGCTGAAAAACTGCATTGAAGCAAAGGTAAGGAGCGAGTGAAATCTGGCAAAGTGTGTAGCGGTTACAAGGGGCGATGAAGCATATCTGTGATAATGATACTTCCGGGTTGCAGGAAATCTGCAATCCGGTCAATTTGAATGACGGTGCAAGACCGATGTGGGCAGTGTAACGAGCTGCCACCTGTATTGCAGTTTTTATCTGCTAATAAATGGGGAGAAGTGTATTCTGTTTATTTATTAGCAGATAAGGCTGTGCAATGAATGGAGGAAATTATGGTAAAGAAGGTAGACAGAAAGAAATTTGTCAGATACAAGGAAGGTGCAGAGATGTACAGCATGGGTTTGACAAAATTTCAGGAGCTTGCAAAGCAGGCAAACGCTATCTATAAGGTGGATAAATTAGTATTGGTAAACTGTGACATTTTTGAGCAGTATCTGGAGTCTTTTAGAGTTAGTGAGTGATTAAGGAAAAGAGGGTTTCGTGATAAATTACCGTTCTACAAAAAATACTTGACTTTTTGTAGAACGCAAACTATAATGGTATTAGTTATGAAGGAGGTGCATAGTAAATGCCGAGAACGGGACGTCCAAAGACCGACTCGCCTAAGCTGAGATCGTTAAGCCTCCGGGTTGACGATGCAGAGTATGAGAAGCTGAAAGACTATGCTGCCAAACATGACATGACCATAACGCAAGTGCTACACAGGGGTGTTGAAATTCAATACTCAATGGAAGAAAGTAAGTAGCAGTACGAAATATCTCTTTCCTTTTGAAAGAAAGGAGCAGAGATGGCAAAAGCAAGAAAAGACCATAGAGGGAGGGCTTTACGAAAGGGAGAAATCCAGCGCAAGGATAAGTCATATATGTACACTTATACTGATCCTTATGGGAAAAGGCGGTATATATATGCGAATGATTTAGTAGGGCTTAGAGAAAAAGAAAAGCAACTGATGAAAGACCAGCTCGACGGTCTGGATGTATATGCGGCAGGTAACGCTGACCTGAATTTTGTATTTGACAGGTATATTACTACCAAGACAGAGTTAAGGCGGACAACCTATACGAATTACGTTTACATGTATGACCGTTTTGTGAGGGACGAATTCGGAAAAAGAAAAATTGGAGAGATAAAGTATTCAGATGTGCTGTATTTCTATTATCATCTGATAAATGAAAAAGGATTGCAGATAAACACGCTTGAAACAATCCACACCGTTCTCCACCCGACATTCCAGCTTGCAGTGAGAGATGACATCATCAGAAATAATCCGAGCGATGGAGTGATGGCTCAAATTAAGAAAAAACCGGGGAAAAATCATGGTGTGCGCCATGCCCTTACGCTGGAGCAGCAGAGAGCTTTTATGGACTACACAGCTAAAAGTCCGGTATATTGCCATTGGACACCATTTTTTACAGTGCTATTAGGTACGGGGTGCAGGATTGGCGAAATAATCGGATTGAGGTGGGAGGACATAGATTTTGAAAAGAGGATAATCAGTATAAACCATAGTGTTACATATTATCCCCGGCGAACCGACACAACAAAATGTGAGTTTGGAGTATCCCTCCCGAAAACAGAAGCGGGTATTCGCACCATTCCAATGATGGACGCAGTATATGAAGCGTTCCAAGAGGAATACAGCGAACAGAAAGAAGAAGGTTTCAATACTACGGTGATTGACGGAATGACAGGCTTTATTTTTAGCAATCGGTTTGGAAACCTTCATAATCCTCAAGCTGTGAACAGGGCAATCAAGCGAATATACGAATCGTACAATGCAGAGGAAGTGTTAAATGCTAAAAAGGAAAAGAGGCAGCCAGTCATAATACCTCACTTCTCATGCCACCATTTAAGGCATACCTTTTGTACAAGGTTCTGCGAAAAGGAAACAAATGTGAAAGTGATACAGGCAATCATGGGACACGCTAATATTGAAACAACGATGGACATATATGCCGAAGTCACTGACATGAAGAAACAGGAAGCAATAGAAAATTTATCACGCAATCTTGATGTATTTTAGGAAAGAGTCCGAAACGGATAGTGAGTACAGCAAATTGTGTGGTTTACAACAAATTTACAACA
>JAUNGK010000031.1 GCA_030524555.1 Bacillota bacterium
ACAGGGTCTATCCGACCCATAACAAAAAGGATCATCAAGCTCAAGTAAACTTGGCTTGATGATCCTTTTCATTTTTATCGCATCGGCTGTTTATACGCTTACATCATTCCGCCCATACCGCCGCCTGCGGGCATTGCGGGAGCATCCTCTTTAATATTGGCAACAACAGATTCTGTTGTGAGCAATGTGGAAGCAACGCTTGTTGCATTCTGCAGTGCGCTTCTGGTTACCTTAGCAGGATCAAGAATTCCTGATGCAACCATATCTACGTACTCTTCCTTCAATGCATCGAAGCCTACGCCAACCTTGGACTCCTTCACCTTATTGATGATTACGCTTCCTTCCAGACCTGCGTTTGCAGCGATGTGGAACAAAGGTGCCTCCAATGCTTTCAGAACGATCTGTGCACCGGTCTTCTCGTCACCCTCAAGCTTCTCAGCCAGCTTCTCAACTTCCTTGGAAGCATGGATGTATGCGGAACCACCGCCGCAGATAATACCTTCCTCAACTGCTGCTCTGGTAGCTGCAAGTGCATCCTCAAGACGAAGCTTAGCTTCCTTCATTTCTGTTTCTGTAGCAGCGCCTACACGGATAACTGCTACGCCGCCTGCCAGCTTGGCAAGTCTTTCCTGTAATTTTTCTCTGTCGAAATCTGAAGTAGTTTCCTCGATCTGACCCTTAATCTGGTTAATTCTTGCGGCAATTGCTTCCTTGTCGCCTTCACCGTCAACGATAACGGTATTTTCCTTCTGTACCTTAACGGATTTAGCATGACCAAGCTGATCCATGGTTGTATCCTTAAGCTCTAAACCAAGCTCGGAGCTGATAACCTGACCACCTGTAAGGATTGCAATATCCTCAAGCATTGCTTTTCTTCTGTCGCCGTAGCCGGGTGCCTTAACAGCAACTACATTGAAGGTTCCGCGCAGCTTATTTACGATTAATGTGGTAAGAGCCTCGCCTTCAACATCCTCAGCAATAATAAGCAGCTTTGCGCCGGACTGAACGATCTGCTCAAGAAGAGGCAAGATCTCCTGAATGTTGGAAATCTTCTTATCTGTGATCAGGATATAAGGATTATCAAGAACCGCTTCCATCTTATCCATGTCTGTTGCCATGTATGCGGAAATATAACCTCTGTCGAACTGCATACCTTCTACAAGGTCAAGCTCTGTCAGCATGGTCTTGCTTTCCTCGATAGTGATAACACCGTCGCCGGATACCTTTTCCATAGCATCTGCAACCAGCTGTCCTACCTCGTCATCACCTGCTGAGATAGCTGCAACTCTTGCAATATGCTCCTTGCCGTTTACCTTGGAGCTCATCTTTTCGATTGCTTCTACGGCACAATCCGTTGCCTTCTTCATACCTTTTCTTAAGATAATGGGATTTGCACCTGCTGCCAGGTTCTTCATACCGGAATTAATCATTGCCTGAGCAAGCACGGTAGCTGTGGTAGTACCGTCACCAGCTACGTCATTGGTCTTGGTAGCAACTTCCTTCACAAGCTGGGCTCCCATATTTTCGAAAGCATCCTCAAGCTCAATTTCCTTTGCAATGGTAACACCGTCATTGGTAATAAGGGGTGCACCAAAAGACTTATCCAAAACTACGTTTCTTCCCTTAGGTCCAAGGGTTACTCTTACTGTATCTGCTAACTGATTCACACCTGATTCAAGTGCTGCACGCGCCTCAGCGCCATATTTAATTTCTTTTGCCATTTCAATCGGCCTCCTTTATATTATAATGAATGGGAAAGAATGACTCCCGGAGTCACTCTGCTTTTATTGAATAACTGCTAAAATATCACTCTGCTTAACGATGATGTATTCTTCCTCTTCGATCTTTACATCTGTACCTGCATACTTGGAATAGATAACCTGATCTCCGACCTTAACTTCCATCTTGATTTCCTTGCCGTCTACCACTCCGCCGGGGCCTACAGCTATAACTTCTGCCTGCTGGGGCTTCTCCTTATTCTGTCCGGGTAAAACAATTCCAGACTTGGTAGTCTCTTCTGCTACTAACTGCTTCAACACAACTCTGTCTGCTAATGGTACTAACTTCATTTTAAATGCCTCCTTTATTTTAGTTCAATTATTTTCACCTTATGCCCTCTTTTACCCAATCCCAAAGGGCTGTTAGCACTCATTTGTATCGAGTGCTAATCGTTAAGACTTATATTAGTTTTATATGCTTCCGTTTGCAACCGGTATTACAGGTGTATTTCGCGTCATTTTCTTCCATTTTTTCACTTTTTCTTATTTTTTCTTTTATTATCTCATTTTTGTTCTGTGGTGTTGATTTAATAATTTGTTTATATTTTGTTCCCCTGTAAGCCGCCTGAAATGCATACAGATAAAAGCTCCGAAAGCAGACAGCTTTCGGAGCCTTTAAAATCATCCTATATCTTCTTTTCCAGCCTTTCCCTGTACCCTTCGGAATTTTTGATCTCAAACTTATTGTCAAACATCTCATATTCCGCATCGGAAAGCTTTTCTTCCAGTGTTTCTTCTATATTAGTCTTGTATACAATCCCCACCGCAACTGACGGTGCAAGAATGGGATCTTCATAGGTAAAGCAGCGGTCCTGTACTCTTGCAGCATAACCTTCTGCCTCTCCATCCTCTGCCATAGGAATCAGCACACCAAACACATCACCGTCAATCCTTCCGATTATAAAGTAAGGATTAGCCTCTTCCTTTAAAATATCTGCAACAATCTTAATAAGTCGGTCACTTTCCTCATCACCGAAATTATCATTGGCATATTTCCAGTCATTGATATTCACATTAAGGACTGCCACCGGCACCACTTCCGACCTGTCAATAATCTTCATCTTGGTCTCAAAATACAGCTTATTAAATACACCGGTAAGAACATCCTCACGCTCATTACCCGTTGTGTGATGTTTCTTGTCCGACAGCTGCTTTTCCAATTCCTCCAGATAAATGCTTCCTTCCCTGTGCAGATAAACTTCCTCTCCCAATTTAGCAAGAAGTTCTACGGTTCCGTCAACCATTTCATTCATAAGTCTCTCATCACGCCCGGTATTCAAAGCGTTTATGTAAAGATGCCCTACCGTTCGATTCTGCACCCGCAGTTTTCTTCCCGGCTGGCTTACCACATCAGGATGGAAGCCAAGAAAGCTGTCCCCGATCACAATCTCCTTCTCACCATGACGATCCGTCAGAAGAATATTAATCTCAAGCATTTCTGCCAGATTACTCAAATATTTTTTAACGATTTCCATATCAAAAAGATTGGAAAGCGTATAATTTCTGATATTTTCCTTAATTCTCTTTTCATAGGGAATTGCATCGTAACCCATAGCAAAAACCACGCCTTTCATAAGCAGTATTATACTCTTTAAGTATACAGTTTCCTAACGTCTTAATCAAGCATTTCTTATTTCTTCCTTAACCGCAAATCTGTTCTCTCACATAGTCGATATTTCCCGCTGACATACTAAATTCATCAAGCCCCATTTCCAAAAGCATTTTTACGGCACGATAATCACCTGCCATCTCTCCGCACATCCCCACCTTGATTCCTTCCCGGTGGCCGGCTTCGATCACCTGAGAAATAGCCCTTAATACTGCCGGATGCAAATAATCATACTTATCTGCCAGCTTTTTGTTCCCCCTATCTATCGCAAGAAGATATTGGGTCAGATCATTGGTTCCAATACTAAAGAAGTCTGCTTCCCTGGCAAACTCCTGCGCCAAAAGTACACTGGCAGGGGTTTCTATCATCATACCAAGCTCTATACCCTCGTCGTATGCTTTTCCCTCCGCCTTAAGCTCTGCCTTGCATTCCTCCACTGCTTCCCTGGCAGCCCTAAACTCTTCTATGGAAATAATCATAGGGAACATAATTCTTACATGCCCAAAATTGCTGGCACGCAATATAGCACGGAGCTGCTGTTTAAACATATCCTTCATATCCAGAGAAATACGAATAGCTCTCCAGCCAAGGAATGGATTTTCTTCCTTATCAAACTCAAAGTAGGAAAGCTCCTTATCTCCGCCTATATCCAGGGTTCTTATAGTCAATTCCCCGGGGCACAGTGCTGCTGCCTTGCTATATACCTGAAATTGCTCCTCCTCTGTGGGGAAATGGGTATTTTCCATGTAAAGGAACTCGCTGCGAAACAGGCCGATACCGTCAATGTTCATCTCTAGCGCCTTTTGAATATCCTCTAAATTTCCAACATTGGCACACAGACTGATTCTTTTGCCATCCTTCGTTACAGCAGGAGTATTTCTCAGACTTTGTAACCTTAATCGCTCCTTCTCATAGCTTTCCTTCCGCATCTGATAATCTGCAAGGGTAGCTTCATCCGGGTCAATGATAATCATTCCCCTCTCCGCATCCATACAGATAACCGCATCCTCATTCAGGCCTTCAAGCAAAGGACCCACACCTACCAACGTGGGAATATTCATACTCTTGGCAATAATGGAAACATGACTTGTAACACCGCCCTCCTCCGTAATAATCCCTTTTACAAAATCAGGATTAATCTTTACGGTATCGGAAGGATATAAATCCCTTGCAACCACAATTGCTTCCTTTGAAAGACTCCCCAGATCAGGAAGTGAAATTCCTTTGAGCTCTGCCATCAGCCGCTTTCCGACATCCCGAATATCGGCTGCTCTCTCACACATATAATCATCATCCGTCATAGCAAAAACCGCTGCCAATTCTTCAATGGTATCATGTAAAGCCGCCTGGACGTTCTTATGCTCACCTTCGATCTTACTGTAGATTCCATCCTGAAGAGTAAAGTCATCCAGAATTTCCAGATGAGCTGCAAATATTTCATTTTGGGAAACCCAATCCGCAAGCACCGCCTTTACCGCTTCCCTTGCTTTTTCAAATTTTTCTTTTTCTGTTTCGATCTGCTCATCCGTAACATCGCCGCTCTGCGGCGTATAGTCCGGCTCCTGATATTTCAAAACCCCGGCAGCTGCAATCCCCCGGGAAGCAGTTTTGGCAACATATACTTCCTTCATAATTTCATGCTCCTACTTTTCAATGATTACCTGCTGCATTAATTCATCTACCAGCTCTCTGCCGGGAGGCTTTGTCCCAATTGTGGTAACTGCCCCCGCCGCTGCAGCCACGCAGAGTCGTACCGTATCATCATCACTTAATTTTTCGTTCCATGCATAGGCAAGGGCAGCTACCATGGCATCCCCCGCTCCTACTGTGGAATGTGCCTTTACTGACAGGGCCGGAGAAACAGCTTCATAGTCACCATGTACAAACATGGAACCGCTTTTTCCCATGGAAACGGCTATTGTTCCAATACCCTGATTCTTTAACTCTCTTGCCAGCGTCAATAATTCCTCTTTGGAAGCCCTATAGTTATATCCTGCATATTCTTCCAGTTCCATACAATTGGGCTTAATAATATCTGGCTGTTCCTTCAAGGCATTACGAAAAAGCTCGCCATCCGCATCCAATAAAACCTCCCCACCCATTTCGTGTACCCGGCGAATAATACGGGCATAAATCTGCTTATCAACACCCACAGGGATACTTCCGGATAAAATAAACAAAGTTCCTGCTCCAGCATAGCCTTTCAGTTTTTCCATAAGCTGCTCCAGCTTTTCTTCACTAATCTCCGGGCCCGGCTCATTTAGTTCGGTTACCGCTCCGTTTTCCTCAAAAACCTTAGTATTGGTTCTGGTTTCACCCTCTACCCAAATGAAATCATTCTTAATTCCCTTTTCATTTAAGACAGATTCTATGGTTTTCCCCGCATTACCTCCCAAAAAACCGGTTGCAATACTTTTACCGCCCAATTCTCTGATGGTCTTTGATACATTGATCCCTTTTCCGCCGGCGTCATACTCCACTTTCCTGATCCTGTTAAGACCGCCCGGAATCAGTTTATCAATTTCAACTGTCTTATCGATAGCCGGATTCATCGTCACGGTTATGATCATGTTAATTCCTCCCTGCTCCAACATACTTTCTCTTATGCTTATTATACAAAGTATCTTGCCGTCCCCGCAAGAAATAGTAAAAAAAGATTTGGCACCAAAGCTTAGTGTCAAATCTTAATTCTTTCCCGAACTACTCTTTTTCCGGTAGGTCAGGTTCTCATTCAGTTTGCAATATTCTCCGGTTTTACTGTAGGAATCCATCAGGTGACTGTCTGACTGGTAAATGGAAGGTATCTTTTCATCTTCCCTTCCCGCACCTTGCTTTTCTTCTCTTTTCCAGCTCTCGTCATTTTTTTGTCCGCGGGTAAAATGTCCCGCATCGGAGAACATGGAAAAGCTGTCATGATTTTTCCCAAAGCGCTTTAACAGAGAATTGGTAGAAACCTTAATCCTTTCTCTTACCGCTTCCCACTTGTTCACAATATAGTAAGAAAGGTTCTGTCTGATCCCGGATATCGCTGCCTTAACGCCCTGAAGGTGCTGCAGCTTATCATGCATGGGAGATACTCCTTCTCTGGCAGAGACATCCCCTTCGTCTCCTAAGGAATCCCACATTCCCTTCACCAGCCCAAGCCCCAGCTTGGCTTTTCCCGGCTTGGCGGATGTGGACAGACCAATTCCGGTTTCACTGCCCTTTTCCTCCTGGAAAGCAATATCAGATGCCTTATAGGTATCCTTGCTGATACCTGCAGCTTTGCCTGCCAGCTTAGTGCTTTTCTCCTCATGAAGACACTTGGTTATATGATGATGGTGTGAATGATTTAGCTGTTCGCCGGAATAAGGGGTAGTATCGCTTTCTATCCGCATAAGAGCCTCCTTTGCACGACTATATTATTTATATCGGCAAATTTCTCTTAATGGTTTAATCTCAATTTTCTCCGCCTTCAGCGCTTCCCTGATCCTTTCTACGAATTTAAGAGCCTTTGGCCCGTCTCCATGCACGCAGATGCTGTCTGCCTGTATGGAAATGTCCTTGCCTGTTATGGTGCGAACCTTTCCTTCCTTCACCATGCGGATCACTCTCTCCACCGCTTCCTGCTCATCCTCAATCATAGCTCCCGGCTTACTTCTTGACACAAGACTGCCGTCCTCCTCATAGGCTCGATCCGCAAACACCTCCCTGGCAAAAGGAAGCCCCAGCCTTTCGGCTGCCTTTTCCATCATGCTTCCCGGCTGCCCTAAAAGGATCAGCTTATGATCCACCGCCCTGATGCCCTCACAGACCGCCATTGCAAGACTTTCATCCTTTCCTGCCATATTGTAAAGAGCTCCATGGGGCTTTACGTGCTGCAGTTCCTGCCCGGCTGCCCTGGCAAAGGCCATAAGTGCTCCTGTCTGATAAATCAACAGTGCACGAACCTCCGAAGGCGAAAGCTTCATTTCCCTTCTTCCAAAGCCCTGCAGATCCGGGAAGCCCGGATGCGCCCCTATTCCAATATTTTGAGCAGCTGCCATGGACACAGTTTTGTCCATAACTAAAGGGTCTGATGCATGAAAACCGCATGCAATATTGGCAGAGGAAATCAAAGCAATAATCTGCTCATCCATTCCAATCTTATATGCACCAAAGCTTTCACCCAGATCACAATTCAAATCTACCTGATACATTCCTTTTTGTTCCTTTCCCAGAATCATCCGCTTTCATAATTCTTTGCCTCAGAATCATCTGTTTTCATAATCCCTTCTCTCAGTTTTTCAGTTCTGTATTTTTCACATCCGTGATCAGCATATGTCCCGGTGCATGAGTGATACAGAAGGAAGGCTTTACATTCATTACCACTGACTGGGGCGTAACGCCGCAGCACCAAAAAACAGGCACCTCTCCCGGATAAATAGGAACCGCATCACCAAAATCGGGCTTACCAATATCCGCAATTCCTATGACAGAAGGATCACCGATATGAATAGGCGTTCCGTGCACCCTGGGCATCTGCCCTGTTACAGTCACCGCCTTCACGATCTGCTCATATGGAATAGGACGCATACTCACCACCATTTTACCGTTGAAAATTCCTGCCGGTTCACATTCTATATTGGTAATATACATGGGTACATTGCATCCAATACTGATCTGCCGCACTTCGATCCCCGCATCCAAAAGCTCCGACTCAAAGGAAAAGCTGCATCCGATGAGAAAGCTGACCAGATCCGGCCTCCAGAATTTGTCCACATTGGTGTATTCTCCCGTCAGCACGCCGTTTTCATAAATCCGATACTTGGGAATGTCCCTTGCTATGTCCGCATCCGGTGCAATTTTGTGAAGGAACCGGTCACCCTCCTCCGATACCTCAAGCACCGGACAGGACTTGGGATTTCTCTGTGTGAAAAGTAAAAAATCATAGGCATATTCCTTGGGAAGCACCACCAGATTCGCCTGCGCATATCCCGGGCACATGCCTGATGTTTGACCTGTGATCTGCTCCTGTCTGATCAATTGTCTTACCTGAACCGGATCCTTAATCCCCTTTTCCAAAAGCTGTGCAGCACTGAAGCTGCCTGCATTCTCTTCTACAGCCATCTGTTGATTCTCCTTTCCAGCCTTTTATAACGATTGTCTTCCTCGATCAAAAGTCTCTGTGCTTCCTCTACCGGCACCTGCCGGAAATAAATGCGCTTTCCCGGCGCTGCCTGCGCCAAAAGAGATAGATCCGAAGTGATTACTGCACCAAGCTTGGCATAGCCTCCTGTGGTCTGCCGGTCTGCCATAAGTATAATAGGCTTCCCGTCTGCCGGGATTTGAATTGCCCCGCCTACCGTACCATCGGAAATAATATCCACAGTCTCCCTACATGCCACTGGTTCTCCATCCATCCGGTACCCCATTCTGTCCGATTCTGAACGTACAGTATAAGGCGTGGAAAAAAAGGTCTTAATCCCCTCTTCGGTGAAATATTCACTCTGAAGCCCAAGAATCACTCTGATCTCCCATTCCTTGCCCGAAAAATCGGGAGGCGTAATCTTTCGTCTTTCCATATGCCTCAGCTTTTTCTTCGGACATTTAAACGGAAGCTGATCTCCCGGAATAAGCCCTCTTCCCTCTAAACCGCCCAGGCCGTATTTCCGGCTGGTAGAAGCGCTTCCCATTACCTCCGGCACCTTAATTCCTCCTGCAAAGGCAATATATGCCCTTACTCCGCAGACTGCAAATCCCAGCTTTAAAATGCTTCCTTTAGCGGCTGAAACCGCCTGATACCGGGACACCGGCTCTCCATTCAGCGTTGCTCCCATATCCGCCCCGGTAAGCACAAAGCAGTTATCCTCCATAAACTCAATTTCCGGTCCAAGAAGAGTTGCCTCCAAAACCGCTTCGTTTTCCTTATTTCCCAGAAGCGCATTTGCCTTTCGGAAGGCCTTATAGTCCATAACGCCCGACGGGCCAAAGCCCATAGCCATAGCGCCATAGCGCCCTCTGTCCTGTATGGTGGTCAATGCGCCGCCATTTCTTATCCTGATTCCGCTCATTTCAAGCCTCCATACTGCCGCTTTTCATCAAATCTCCTCTATCCGGCATTTATAATTTCCTGCATTGCACGGTATTTCTATCTCCCGATATTCTCTGCCGCTTATGGGAACAAAACGGATATAATCTCCTGCATCATACAAAATAGGCTTTTGCCTTCGCTCATCAAAGGGCCGTACCGGCGTTCTTCCAATCAGCTGCCATCCGCCGGGAGAGCTAAGAGGATAAATACCGGTTTGGAGATCACCTATTCCCACGCTTCCTGCTTCGATCCTCGTCCTCGGACTTGCAAGTCTTGGTGTTCTAAGGCGCTCATCCATTCCTCCTAAATACGCAAATCCCGGCAAAAAGCCCAGCATGTAAATCAAATAATCCCTGCCGCTGTGAAGATCGATAATGGTCTGCCTTGATAATCCCGTATGCTCCACCACATGGCACATATCGGGCCCATACTCCTCCTCATAGCATACAGGAATATAAAACACTCTCTTTCGCCCGGTTCTGGTAACGTTCATTTCTCCTGCCAGTTTCTGAAGCTTTTCCGAAAGCTTCAGAAACGAAATCCTAACAGGATCGTAAAATACGGTAACGGAACGAAAGGTTGGGACCCATTCCACCACTCCCTTAATCCGGCTTTCCTTAAGGCTTTCGCAAAATCCCGTTACCCGGCAATTTATTTCAGGGCTGATGCAGTTTCCAAACTCCACCGTAACCGCACTGTCTCCCGCCACTAAGATGCTGATCTGCTCCACCTGACATCCTCCTGCTCTTCTTTCTGAAAAAATCCTTTTTCAATGGTCACATCAAACCACCTTTGATTGTCATAGGCAATGGCATAGGCAGTGGTGCTTCTCATCATTTCCACCATCCTGCAATTCATTTCCACGTCAAAGCCGTCAATTCCCGGAAGAAGGGAGCCTGTCATGTCCACCATGCCGCTTCTCGCACATTCCCTAAGCACCCGCTCCTCCATATCTGTATCATGCATAATGCCAATATCCTTCTTTAAATAGGCAATAGCGCCAATCAGTCCGTACACGCCCCAATCCGACACCGTTGCGGTAATCAGATAATCTGCTGCCGAAGCTGCAAGAATACCTCCCTTACAGGGACAATTACAATTTCCTTTTCCCGCATAAGGAATATACCGGATAATATGAGCTGCAATTGCACCCATGCCGATTTCATTTCCCAAATCTCCAACTGCAAAGGTGGGAATGCCCTTTTCCTTCACTGCCTCAAACAAACCGTCCATTTTGGCTTCCAGCTCTGTCATGTTAATTCCTGCGGCATTGTGGTACTCCCCCTTGTCATTAGCGCCGGGCGTCTCGGTAGAAATCAGCACGGCAGGTTCCCCAAAGCTGAAAAGCTCTTTAATCTGCCCTTTCACCGCTTCCTTTTTCTTGGTAAAGGGAAATACCCCAAAGGCCTGAGGCATCTTTATAAGCTCCTTCAAATCCTGATAAAGATGCAGTCCAACTAAAGGCGCACAATTTTTAACCGCCACGATATTTTCTTCCGGACATATAATCACCGGCTTCACATCAAAAGCCTGAATCAATGCCCGGGCAAGCAGGATTGCTCCTACAATTCCATCCGTTTCCGGATGCTTATGAGGCCTTAAAATAAAACCCGTAAGAATATAAACAATGTCCCCCGGCTGTAAAAATTCCATCAATGCCCTGGCGCTGTGCATGGTTACCGGTTCCCCTGCCAGAGCTCTGGAACCTTCATAAAGAATTCTGCACACACCATAGCCTCTTGGATCAAGATTCATCAATTGATCCAGATTCGTTCCTACATTCCATTCGGCCAGTTCTTCTCTTGTCATAGATATTCCTCCGCCCTAATCAAGAACCGACAGCTTATAACCGGTTTCCCTTTCAAAATCGGCTACTGCTGCTTCCTGAAGCCTTCTAAGCAGGGCAGGATCCTTTCCACCTGCCTTCTTTCCGTCTACCTCACATACACCTACGCCTAAAGTACCTGCACTGGATATAATAATTTCATCTGCCGTAAAGAGCTCATCTACCGAAAATGCCTCCTCTACATACGGAATATGGCACTCCTCACAAATTCTCAAAAGATGCTTTCTGGTAATTCCCGGAAGAATCAGGTTATCTGTAGGCGCTGTCCGAAATACGCCGTCCTTTAAAATATGTACATTGCTGTGTGCGCATTCCGTCACCCGATCACCCCTATGGAAGATCGCTTCATTACATCCCGCTTCCTTGGCCTTTTGATAGGCCATTACGCTGGGGATCAAATTCAGCGTTTTAATGTTACAGTGCAAAAATCTGGTATCCTCCACCAAAATGGTCTTCATGGGGACAGTCAAATTAACCAATGACGACTCACTGACCGTAATCAGCAGATTGGCCGGCTTTCCGTCTGTAGGAAAAAGATGATTTCTCATACCGGTTCCTCTGGTGCATTGCCAATATACAAAAACCTCTCCGTCAGAATCCATTAAATCCACACACTTTTGCAGCTCTGCCTTCAACTCTTCCCTGGTCATTTGAAAGGGCATCCGAAGCGCCTTAAAGCTGTTGAAAAATCTTTCAATGTGGGAATCAATTTCAAATATTTTACGATTCGCCGCATAGGTGGCATCATAAACCCCGTCACCAAAGTACATGGCACGGTCATTCATGGGAACCATCATTTTCTCGATTTCTCCGATTTCACCATTGTAATATCCTACGTTTTTCATCACACATCTCCTCCTTGCCGCACTAAGAAAGGCAAATACAGTCATATTTCCTATGCCTGCTTATTAAAACAAACAAAAAGGGCGCTATGTCTGTGAAGACATAACGCCTTTGTTAGCTTTGTTTCATTATAAACTTCTAAAATTTAAAACGCAATACCCAAAATGCCTGATATTGTATGAAAATCCGTACAATGTTGTGCTTTTCACCTGTTGCTTTTCTCCAAATCCAACAAAAACCTTTTCACTTCTACACCGCAGCCAAAACCGGCAATATCTCCATTTTTATTGATTACCCTGTGACAGGGAACAATAATCAAAATCGGATTCCGGTTATTAGCCTGTCCCACTGCGCGAACCGCTTTTTTATTTCCAATTCCAATCGCTATATCCTCATAGCTTCTGGTTTCGCCATACGGTATCTTTTGCAATTCCCTCCACACACTTTGCTGAAACGGCGTTCCTCCATAACCTAACGGCAAATCAAATTTGATTCTTTTGCCTGCAAAATATTCATTGACCTGTTTATAGGCTTCATAAATTAAATCGGAATGCGGCACATGATCCTGGGGCAATATAAGCTCCTCTTCCGGCTGCTGTACATACAGGCCTGTAATTTGGCCTTCATCTTCACTGATTTTCAAAAAGCCTATTGGACTTTTAAAAATGTAGCTGTCTGTCATCTTAACTTTTCTTTCATACCTTCCTGCTTCCATCTTACTGCGCCGGGGTTAAATAGCTGCTCACCGCATACACAGTCTGACCGTTATAATCCAACTGTGACCAGCCGTTATCACCGATTGCAGTTCTGGTCAGTACCTCTCCGTTGTGAAGAACTGCCACAACCGTATCCTCACTTGCGGTACTTGGCTCTGTACGCAGATTAGTCTCGATCTTGGCCGTCACCTGTTCACTGACCGGCGTATAAACCGGCCCCTGGGGCGGAGCCTGCTGTCCCGTATCATTCATGTCTGTGGTCAGATAATTACTCACTGCATAAAGAGTCTGACCGTTATAAATAACCCTTGACCAGCCATTATGACCGATACCGGTTCTGGTGGCTGTATCTCCATGCACCAGCCTGCATACAACGGTGTCGTCATTTAATGTGCTTGGCTCGCTTCTCAAATTGGTCTCCTGCTTGGCAGTTACCGTCTCATTTACTTCTGTAAAAATAATTCCTACCTCCGGGTTGGCCTCGACCACCTCCGCAGGAGTCTCATCCTTTGCTTCCGCCTCCCTGGCATACCCAAAGTAAGCAAGATTGACATCTGTTTTTCCGGAAATGCCGTCCACGGTTCCCTGACTGGTATACTGCCACATGGCATGAGTTCCCGAATAGCTGGAAGCGCTTGTCTGGGGATAAGGCTGCTCGGGATACTGGGCTACCCAAATCTTATATTTGGAAGCAAGCGTCTGGGTGTTCCACTGGGCGCTGCCCTCCAGCTCTCCCTTGGAGGCATAAAACATAGGAGTATATCCTGCCGCTGCGATTTCATCCAAGAAAGCACAGGCAAGGGACGTTCTTTCCTCTATACCAAGCCCATACTGTCGGCTGTCGGCAGACTGAAAATCCTCACAATTATATGCCACTGGATATGTGATCCGGTACTTCGCAATAATCTCCTTCGTGAAAGCCGCCTCCGCTCTGGCTTCCTCCTCCGTTACTGCTGAAGAAAAGAAATAAGCTCCCAGTTTAATGCCTGCGGCCTGTGCCTCCTGCATGTTATATCTGGCAGTAGGATCCTCAAAAATCTCACCTGTGGATTTTGCACGATATCCCATGCGGATCATGGCAAACTCCACGCCGGAGGCTTTCACCTTTGCCCAGTCGATGGTTCCCTGATATTTGGACACATCAATACCCATGGAAAGCTCGCTTGTCTCATCCTTGCTGATTGGCGCTACCGTTACCTCTGCTCCGGCAGACTCATTTCCCGCTGCCCCTCCTGTCTGTGGGTCCTGCGCATCATCCAATGCGCCTACCGTAATCTCTGTCTGGACATCGGTAACACTTTCCTTAGACGGCGACGGAGATGCTTCGATATCCTCCTGTACCATATCGGGCTCTTCCTCTTCCATGTCATTCAAAATGGCATCCTGCCCATCCACCTCCTGCTCCTCTACCTCTTCCCAAAGATTAAGCTGGGCTTCCACTGCCTCCTTCTCTTCCCGATTGCTTTTCAGAAACAAAACAAATGCTATCACCGCTGCAGCCAGGATAAGGGCTGCGACTCCAACTATCGCCAAAAGCAGCTTCCGGTCTATTCCTTCACCTGCTTCCTCTAATTTCTGCCTTTTCATCTTACTATCATGCCTTTCTCTAAACCCCACTAATCCTCGTCCCATTCCCTGTTTTTATCAATCTCGTTCCTGATCTCCTGCATCTGAAAATCCAACTGCTCAATAGAATCAGCACACCCCTTTAGTCTGGAAACAATTTCTGCCTCATTTTCCACATCTTTCTTATATTTCAGCTTGTGCTCTAAGCTTGCCCAAAAATCCATAGCAATGGTACGGAACTGCACCTCCACCTTCATATGCTTCTTCTCATTGGACAAAAATATCGGAATGTCCAAGATCAAATGCAGACTCCGATAACCGTTAGGCTTGGGATTTTTGATATAGTCTTTTTTCCCAAGTAAAATAATATCATCCTGACCGGCAAGCAAATCCGCCAGTCTGTATATGTCATCGGGAAAAGAACAAATCACCCGAACCCCCGCCACATCATTTAGATGCTTCTCTATATTATCTACCGTTATGGCAAGTCCCTTGCGTCTTAGCTTGTCCGCAATGCTTATAGGTGATTTCAGTCTGGACTTAATAGATTCAAACGGATTTCTTTTATACTCCTGTGAAAACTCCGCATCCAAAACCTTCAGCTTGGTTTCAATCTCCATAATCGCACAACGGTACTGGGTCATCAGCGTTATATAGGGCTTTGCTTCATCCATAATCATTTCAGGCTCATCATCCAGCCTGATTAAGAAGCGCTCCGCTTTCTCTTTCAGCTTTATATCGTTCAACTTAAGATCACCTATCTTGGAATCTTCCAGCTTTACTTCTTCCAGCATCCTCTCCGTCTCTTTCATTTCCTCAATCCCTCTTTTGTACCAAAAATATTTTTAATGTCCGGCATATATGCAGATACACTCTTCCTGCTGACATCTACTATATTATAGAACATACCTTCTTACTTTACTATTTAAATTTTTATTAAAAAACATAAACTTGGCAGTTCAATAAATATTTATTTCTGTAAAAGAAGTTTGGACTGTAAATAATTCTGACAAAAGATTCTTGCAATCTCTTCCACCGGCTCCTGCTCCTTACTCAGAAGCCACATAATCGCAGTGTTATATAATGCGCCTATGTACATATATAATTGATATCTTGTAACCGAATGAACCTTCATCACTCCGGCAACCGACTCATGAAACTGATTTAATTCTTCTAACACGGTTATGCCAAAGCCCGAACGGTACAAATCGATCATATATTTTTCATACCGCTTAAAGTACTGAAAGCTTCTCAAAACATTTTCATAGGAATAATACACCTCAAGATCGTAATCAGCTTCCTCCCGAAACTGCTCTAAAATGTCTGAAATCAATGTCAGCAGTACATCCTCCTTGGAAGTGTAGTTACGATAAAAGGATACTCTGGCAACTCCTGCCTTCTTTATAATTTCCGTAATGGTAATCTCCGAAATCGGTTTTCTTTTCATGAGCATAAAAAGCGCATCAACAATACTGCTTTTTACTCTGATGTTGGCTTCCTTTCTCTTATCCATGCCAAAGCCTCCCATTGTGATACATCCTGTTTGTTTTTGTATCATGTTGCGGCATTGCCTAATTCATTTTAACATGATACATTTGTTTCAGTTTAATATTTTACACAATGGAAATAGTTTGTCAATGAAGGGAAAATCAAAGTGAAAACAGCTATTGTAACAGATACAAACAGCGGATTTACCATAGAAGAAGGGAAATCACAGAATATTTATGTCCTGCCCATGCCTGTAATCATAGAAAATAACAGCTATCTTGAGAGCGTGGACATTACCCACAAACAGCTTTACGAGGCAATGAGGCTTAATAAAGCCATTTCTTCCTCCCAGCCTTCACCGGGCAGTGTAATGGAATTGTGGGATTTAGTTTTTGAAGACGGATATGATGAAATTGTCTACATCCCCATGTCAAGCGGGCTCAGCGGTTCCTGCCAGAACGCAATTCAGTTTGCCCTGAATTATAAGGGAAAGGTTCAGGTAGTCGACAATCATCGTATATCCGTCACATTAAAGGAATCCGTTAAAGATGCACAATTTATGGCAGCAAAGGGATACTCTGCTGCCCATATTAAAGCACGCCTGGAAGAAAATGCATATAACTCCAGCATTTACATTACTGTAAACTCTCTGGAATATTTGAAAAAAAGCGGACGTGTAACCCCCGCCGGAGCCACCCTTGCAAACGTCATTAATCTAAAGCCCGTATTGACGATTCAGGGTGAACGCCTGGATTCCTATGCCAAGGTCAGAGGAATGAAACAGGCAGAAAGAAAAATGATTGATGCATTACAAAATGACCTTTGCAAGCGTTTTGCCGACATTCCATCCGATCATCTGCTGATAGGCACCGCCGGGACCTTTGAATCTGCTAAGGCCGCCGAAGAATGGTATCTTTCCGTCAAAAACGCCTTCCCTGCATATCAAAGCTATTATCTTCCACTGTCCTGCAGCATTGCCTGCCATGTGGGGATAGATGCTGCCGGTATCGGCATTTGCGTGTTAGACCGGCAGTAGAAAGCTCCGACTACTCCCACTGAAAATTTTCTTTTCCCGCACCGAGTTCAAAATGATATTTAACAATACCCAGATCCAGCTTCGTGTAAAAGCCCGTTCCTGCTTTAGCAAAAACGCGATCGCCTGTCAGCGTAAGCAGAAACTTCTGTTGATTCATTGCCGTAGGTGCAAGCAAGGCCGCATCCACACCTTTTTGGAACCAATCAGGATTGGAACCGTCTGTTTTGGCAACTGCATGATACGGTTTGGACTTATGGGGAACCCCCTGTGTCTCCCCATAACCAAGCGCTATCACGACGCAAAGCTTCTCACCGCTGTCAACCTTGAAGGCGCTTTTAATCTTGCTGTAGGTCAATGCCACCCAACAGGTATTCAGCCCCATCTGCTGCGCTGTTAAAACCAGTCTTTCTCCGTAATAGCCGCATTTTTCTTCAAGCTCCGGCCCCTTTTTACCGATCAGGGCAAAATAGTTTGTTACGCCGCTGAATTTCCCATAATGCGCCATCGTGCCGTCAAAAGCCTTTGGTTCATTGGTAACAAGCTGAATGTGCAGGCCGCTTTCCCGGTTGCAGGCGTCAACCTGCTTTTGAAGGACTGCTATCGTCTCCTCCTCCAAGGCCTTGCTTTTATACTGTCTGACACTGTGACGAACCTTCATTGCTTCCATTAAATCCATTTTCCATTACCTCCATTGATCATACTTCTCCACCACTGCGATCCGGCAGCAGCTCCATAATTCTTTTGGTGTGTTCCAGCATTCCTATTAATCTGTTCACCGCCTCCATATCCACGTCAAAAAAATAGTAATTCTTTGTACCTTCCCGACGCATTTTCAAAATACCAGCATCCTTGAGTATTCTGATATGGTGAGATACTGCTGGACGAGACAAATTACTCTTCTCCGTAATTTCCCCGACCCGTACTCCTGTACATTGTCCCATTCGCAGCATCTCCAGCATAAGATGCTGACGGTTTTCATCACCAAGCGCCAACAATATTTTTTGACAGTTTTCAAATTCCTCAGCCAGCTGCCGAATTTCTTCATTATGCTCCAGCATAAATTTTCCCTCAATTCGTTTATTTGCATAAACCATTATACTACATTTATATTAAAAATGGGATTGGTAAAGAAAATCGAGACGAACTATCTCCTATCCCGCTAATTCTGCATTTTAATCTGTTCACCCTGAATCAGCGGATACCTGATCAGCAGGCTGGCCTCCAAATTCTCCTTATGCATATTAATTGCAGTAATTTGATGATTTTCATAAGTGGTATAGTAATAAATGCCTTTATCCGAGTTACAGCATGATGTGTATATGGTAATCTCATATTTGCCATCTTCCAGATCACAGCAGCCCCTTGGCTGCTCCACAAAGCCCAGGATATGAAAAAACTGGCTGACACTCTCTGGTTCCGAATCCCCGGAAACAGAATTCATCCTTGCAAAAGCCGCTCTCACGAAACGGGACTGAGAGGATAAATCTCCCGGTAATCCCAATGCACCCATACCTCGGCTATAGGTGCGTAATGACAGCTTATCGGAAAAAGTGTTCTTGGGCTCTTTCGGTGATAAACTCATGTAGTTATTCAGTTGAAACATCTGCTCGTTAAAGGGCGGATTATTGGTCAGCACTCCTGCCATATTGTCATAAACTTTAATTCCATCCTTCACTGCCTCTACCGTTATGGCTTCCTCACGATCCGCAATCAGCCAGTGAAGCTGGGCCACAGGCATTTCCTTACGAAAGGGCGTACTTAAAAGGTTTATTTTATCCAGAAGCACCCTTGCTTCCTTTACGCTGGCGCATTGGCACAGTATCCACGGTATAAACTCAAACTGAGCCACATTATCCTTCCCTTGTACAAATTCCTTATAATCTGCATTTCCCACAAAATTAAGGCCGGCCATCCCAAGCCCCTTTTCATTCACCGCATCATAATACAAAGGGTAGTCCTCTGTCACATGAGCCATGCCGATTACGGCATAATGGCGTTCTACCATTCCCATTTTGCAAAAACGGAATGGGAAATTACGGGGAGAAATCACAACCTCCTCACCATAGGAAACTTCGTAATCAAGTGTTCGTCCGAAATAAAAATCCTTTGTCTTTAAAGTTACTGCTGTACACATGGCATTACCTCACATAATTCTTCAAATCAGAAAATTCTTTCAGATTTTACTATTATATCCGAAATGAATGAAATTGCATACACTTGACGCTATAAACTATCTTTTTTATCTTTATTCTACAGGCAGCAATAAATTCCGGTAAATTTCTTTATCTTCCTCCTTAAACACATTGAAAATAATGCGGTCAAACCTCTCCCCGTATTCTGATAAGAAACCAGTCACCGTATTCACCGCAATCCTTGCCGCCTCATCATTCGGGAAATGAAATTCACCGGTGCTGATGCAGCAGAAAGCAACTGTGCGGATTTCATGCTCCACACAGCACTTAAGCACATTCAGGTAGCAGTTTTCCAAATCCTTTCGCAGACCACTTGTCAACCCGTACTTTACTATGGGGCCCACGGTATGAATGACATATTTGGCAGGAAGATTATGTCCCCTCGTCAGCATTGCCCCTCCTGTAGGTTCTTCATAGCCATCTCCCAGCTGCATCCTCTTACGCTTCATATAGTGTGCACATTCTTCCCGCAGTTCGATGCCCGCCGCACTATGAATCGCATTATCAATGCATCTGTGGCAAGGTACAAAGCAGCCCAGCATCTGCGAGTTAGCAGCATTTACAATGGCCCCCACCGAAAGCCTTGTGATATCTCCCTGCCAAATGGACAGTTTATCCGCATAGGGAACGCTGCTTCCACCCTCCTTCACATCAGGGATTTCGTTCCATGCAACAATCCCCTTTTCCTTTGTCTCCTGTGTCAAAAATTCATCCTGTATCTTCAGCACGTCCTTTGCCATATACCGCGGCATACGGATATTCATAAGGGATCGAAGCGCCATTCTTTTGTCCTCATAGCTGCGCCCCACCACTAAATCCTTATACTGTACGGAATCCTTCTTAAACTCCTCCAAAAGATAATCCAGTCTTTTTTCCTGCTCACTATTTAGTGCCATCCTCCAAAACCTCCTTAAGCAAATCCTCTATGCTTATTACCATATCCTCATTAATGCCAACCGCCCGCTTTCCAAACTCCTTTGGCACAACGGCCTCATCCAGATTCAGCCGAATGAGAGACATATTTGTATGCTCACGCATCAGCTTTTCAAAGGGAAAACGAATAATGGTGGGGGTATTAAATCCTACACCAAGCTCTAATAACACCGTCTTCCTATCCTCGCATTCCCGCAGATATTCACCAAAGCGCTGCTCAGCCTCATGCCACGTCTCATCCTCCACAAAATACTGATCACTGCGCAGGTTCATTTCCATCGATCCCCCACATACCGGACATTTGGGAACCATATAAGACGGGACAAGACAATCCTTTCTCGCCTGGTCCATCTGTCTGAACATTTTAACCGCATCATAGGTCTTTGGATGACATCCCCTCTGGCACTGAATCAGCCCGTAATCCCCCTGGGTTGCAAAAATATTCTCCTTTTCAAAACCGGATAGATAAAACTGATGGTCTACATTGGTGGTAAGTACAAAA
>JAUNGK010000257.1 GCA_030524555.1 Bacillota bacterium
ATATGCTATATTTCTATCAACGACTGCAATTGCTTCAAAATCCAGAATTGTTTTATCCTTCATGCCTGCATCCTCTATTTATCAATATGCCATCACTCTACACTAACACTAAAACTAATTTTTATTTAAAATAAAAAGCTCTACACCACTCCAGATGTAAAGCCACCATTTCATCCTTTCCGTATATCGTGACTCCCTTCACATCTTTATGCTGCTATTCCTTGCAATTCCGATTATGACTATTCTATATAAATATCGGAATCTTACATTAAAATCTTTAGGTATCTTGAATATATTTCTAGATTCCGTTTATTACATCTCAGCCCTATTAAACGCAAAGTGAAGTTGGCATATTATGTAACAATACACAAAGTATTTTCGCCGCATTTATCAAATCACACACAAGGACCCAAAAATATTATTCCCACATAACAGAATACCCGTCTGTACACAGCCGGGTATTCATTACATTTTATTTTAACAAAACTAAATTTATATTTTCCTTTGACTGCCCCGTCTTTTATGGCTTATTCTTCTTACAGCAATTCTTATATTTCTTTCCTGAGCCGCAGGGGCATGGCTCATTTGGATATATTTTATTCTTTCGAACGGTCTGAAAATCAATAATATTATTTCCAGCCAAAGCAGGCAATGGCGGTTTCTTCGCTGTTCTTAATTCATTAGGTGTAAAGCCCCTGTTTACTATCATACGGGTTGCATTCCACAGCTTATTAATATGCGTAATCAGTTGATTCATCAGGCTTTCTTGCGTCAAAGCCAGTCCCAAATCATCCAACACTTCAAAAACATCCTGCATTTCACAGTCTCCTGAAATGCGTATTTGGATAACTCCACAGGCAAATGCCGCTTCCTCCTGTGTCGCTTCCATTTTCTGCAGCAAAAATTGTCTGAATTCCCTGGCCTCCCTGCTATTCGGATGATATCCCTTTGTTCCAAATTCAATAATTTCATTCAAATCGGGAATGTAAAATTCCTTCTTACCTTGTGCTGCTAATAATCCTTTATCATCCGGATACAGATCAACGTGATAAACAACGTCTTTTACAACAATATATTCTTGAACTTCCGGCGGTAAGTTCTCAATAGCTCTTTCTATTTCTTCCGTCGTCATTTGAACTGTCTGGTTTTGTTTCATCAGCTTTTGCAAAACAGACATAGGTGTAATTCCATACAGCATCCCTGCAGTTCTAAGGCAGCACAGCAAATAGCAAATTCTGTGCCTTTCCTCGTCAAACACTCTCCCCTTAAAGGAAGCATACGCAGCAGAGACATCTTCCGGCACCATAATTCTGCAATCTGTAAGCATTCCAATGTAGGCTGCCTCATACAATGTCATAAATTTTCCGGCATCCTCAGCTTCATATAAACCATGTATCCCGCAGGCCGCCTCAAATTCTTTAATTTCATCATCCTGCAGACACAAAAAATAACTTTTTATCACATCCGTCTGCAGCATATATGCTGTCAATCTGTCAATCAGCTCTTTTTTATTACATTGGGAAATACCCTTTAATCCCTTGTCCTTTGCAATCTCAACAAGATCTTCTTTTGCATAATCTTCGAGTATGTCCGCCAAGGAGGTATGCCTAAGATTTTGTTTCCAACGCTCTTTATATTTAAGCGCCTCTGAAAATCTTTTCACAACATCCTCTATCTGGTGCATATAGGAGGTACGCACCTGCGCATCCTTATTTTTGTCTTTTTTCGTTGCATTCAAGCCATACTGGCCTGAAAACTGTTCCTCATAAAGCAATCGTTGGCCGCGCTTTTCACCTTTTCCCCACTTATAAAAATATCTTTCCCGTAATTCACGATTTACGGAATCTATATCGTATTCATTGGGATATCCCTGTGATTTCATCCACGCCAGGCGTTCTTCATACTCAGGGTTGTTTTTATCGCTAATGATCTCTAAGCAGTCATAATATCCATAGATACCGCCGCAGTCCTCTACCGGGCAATCGCCTTTATATTTCACAACCATAGGATATGGATACTCATAATCCTCCAATACCTTTTCTACTGTCACTCGATGTTCCCAATGGTCTCCCAAATCGTAAGTATATGTAAACCAGTCATTCTCTTCTAAATATTCTCTGATATATGTACTGGATGCTTCCAAATAATCAAAATAGGTATCAAAATAATGATCTTCGACATCTTCCACAATATGAAGTCCTAAGTGGTAAAATTCAAATTCGGATAAATGGTACCCACACCACCCCATTACCTCATTTAAAATCATACTCAACTGAGAAAATGTGATGCCTGACGGGACAATCACCCTTCTCCAAATAGGAGGCCTTGAATTTTTAATCATTATTTTCAATTGAAAAGCTTTCATATTTTATCCCTTCTCTCAAAAAGGACTTTTCAGCTAGGCAATCCCCGCTTTAAGCCTGCGAATGTCTTCGCTGTGGTCTCCTACCACCTTTTCCACCTGATCCAGTCTTTCGGCAAGCTCAGGTATCTTTGCTATCTCTTCATTGGCGTGATGATTTCTGTCATTAAATGGAATAAGTAAAGTTTCAATATTTTCTTTGTTTCTTAAAGCTATCTGATAAACCTTATTGATTTCATGATCCAAAGCATCATGGTAACAATCAATTTTCTCATCCAATGCAACATAGCAGCTGTCAATTTTCTTATCCAGTTCATCACAACGGCTGTCG
>JAUNGK010000258.1 GCA_030524555.1 Bacillota bacterium
GCTTGATTTAGAAAGTTAAATTCCGGTTCACAAGAATATATATTATGAGCTTGATATAACTTTCGGTTTTGGGGGAGAGATTTGTTATGAGGATTATTAATCTTGTGGAGGATACAAAGGGCAGCAGTTGTTTGAACGAACATGGGTTGAGCTTTTACATTGAGACAGAGAAACATAAGCTGCTGGTGGACAGTGGCGCCACGGATATGTTTATACATAATGCCGGTGTACTGGGTGTAGATTTGACACAGGTAGATAAATTTATTTTAAGCCACGGACACTATGACCATGCCGGCGGTTTGTCTGCATTTGCTGAAATAAACCCTAAGGCTGAAATATATCTGAAGGATACTGTTGACGGTGATTATTATCATATATCAGCACAGAGCAGGAAATATATCGGAATAGATAAGAACATTATGAAAATACCTCAGGTTATCAGGGTGCAGGGAAATCTGGAAATAGATGATGAATTGTTTTTATTTACCGATTTTAGTGAAAAGCGGTATCCTGCATGGAGTAACCGGGAACTAAAACAAAAAGTCGGTAACACTTATATACAAGATACCTTTTCACATGAGCAGTGTCTTGTGATCAAGCAGGAAGAGCATCAAACATTGTTATCAGGATGTGCGCATAATGGTATTTTGAGTATTCTCAACCGCTATTATCAGCTGTTCGGTTCATATCCGCAAACGGTTATCAGCGGTTTTCATATGATGAAAAAAAGTGACTATACACAGGAAGAGGTTGATTATATCAGGCAGACCGCTTACGAATTGTTGGAAACAAAGGCATTGTTTTACACAGGACATTGCACCGGACAGAAAGCCTTTGATATTATGAAAGAAATTATGGGCGGTCAACTGCAGGCGTTTCACAGTGGCTCGTATCTTGAAATTTGATGTGTGGCAGATAGAAAAATTTCGTGTTTTGCTAAATTAATCATCATTAAGTCATAATGCTGTATTTAAGGATATAGATATTACAATTACAGGGATAGAAGTATCTGATTTTAAATGAAAAGTCAATGAATTATATTGAATTCAGGACAAATAATACTAGAGCATTATTTGTGTCATTAAATAAGGCGCAGAACACACTTGGACATAAGCAGATCGACGACACTTAGGGGTGTAATGACAATGTATTGACGTATCGGAATTGCTATGTTATGATTCAGAAAAAATAGGAGGTATTCTTGTATGGCTACAAATTTAAATGTTGCAATGGCACCAAAGGATTCAACTTTTCAGGTGAGAATTAATTCGGAGATAAAGAAAACAGTTGAAGATATCTATGCGAAAACCGGAATGACATTGACAGATGCATTTAATACATTCATTCAGCAGTCGCTTAATGTGGAAGGCTTACCTTTTATTGTAACAAAGAACAGCAAAGAAGCATTAAAACAACAGGCGGTTGCAATGCTTATGCTTGATCTGAAACGAGCAGAAGAAAGAGCGGAGGCTGAAGATTGGATTGATGCAGATGATTTAGAAAAAGAGTTGGGGGTACTTGATTGAAAAAGATACAATATACTCCTGATGCGGCTGATAAGTTGCGAGAACTTAAAAAGGCAATTTCGCTGCAATATGTTACGGATAAGGCAAAAGAAATCATTAAAACGATAACAGATGCTGTAAAAGCTCTTTGTGATAACGAAAAGACAGGATCAGAAGTATCACAGATGTTTGATGTTGTTACAGATTATCGATACTTGTTTGTGTCTAAAAACTATGTGTTTTACCGCATAGAAGATGACTATATTCGTATAATCAACCTCTACCACGAGAAAGAGGATTTCATGTGGCAGCTATTTGGCATTGATACTACTCCACAGGAAACCATTGATTATTGGGATGAATAGAACAGAAGATTAAAATTTGCATGGAGGAAGGATAAATGATTTTTAAATACTGTGCAGACTGTGGTCATAAGTTGGAGGATATTAGATGTGGGGATGATGATTGTAAAATTTGTCCATCCTGTAAAAAAATATATGGGAGCAGTCCATTCCCTGTTGTTGAAGTATTAGTGGTAAATGAATATAATGAAATACTGCTATTAAAACAGAATTATATTTCAGAAACTAAATGGACAGTTGTATCTGGTTATATGATAGATGGAGAAACAATAGAAGACGCTGTAGCGCGTGAAGTAAAAGAGGAAACGGGACAAACTGTTACGAGCTGTAGGTATATATCCAGTTATTACTTTGCACCCAAGCAGCTTATTATGATTGGATTTATCGCCTATGTAAATAAAACACAATTTGCGAATTCAGATGAAGTAGATGATATTAAATGGTATAAAATAGATGAGGTAAATGATGTCATAGCCCGCGAGAATAATTGTTCTGGAATGCATTTTGATAAATGCAGAGAGTTTTTATAAATCTTAATTTACTCAGGGAAATGTATACATTCCTTAGGAAATAAGGGGAGAACAGAAACGCTTCAAGGAACTCAATGAAAGAGTTGAAGGTGAAATTCCATATACGTATGTGACATATACGAGAAAATAATTAGACTTGCCGTTACTTCCAGTTCGCAGGTATGAGAAATTAAGTAAAAATTGGAATATTTAAATCATATAATTTAGAAGTTTCATTAGCTGTTATATATTTTTGCAAGGTTTTAGGTATCTTCATAAGGGAAAAACAAGGGAAATAATAATATATA
>JAUNGK010000259.1 GCA_030524555.1 Bacillota bacterium
AAGCTTTTATCAAAGAAGCAGTGCGATATCCGGGACGGCGAGGCTGAACTGTTACGTTTTAGCAAATAAAACGGACTTTTTTGGTTGCTAAATTGGAACGAATATGTTACAGTGAAATAGTACTTTTTCGCCGCCAGTTCAGAGCGGTGCTAATCTCTGTTTTGCAAATCCGGCATTTTCTGCCAAGCATCCGGAGTAAATTTTGGAAAGAAGGAGGAAGATGCCTTTGAGGGAGTTTTATTGGACACATATGCTTATATAATCAATTTATAAAGCAGCATGGTTGAACTGTAGTAGATATTTAAAAAATCAGTATTAACTTGTTGACAAAGACGAACATTTGTTTTATAGTAATAAAGAACAGATGTTCTTGCCTGGTCTGACTTACAATAATCAGCTAAGTGGAGCAAAAGGAGAAACGATTTATGGAAAGAGAAGAAAAGTTAAAAGCATTGGATGCCGCATTAGGGCAGATTGAGAAGCAGTTTGGTAAGGGAGCTGTGATGAAGCTGGGGGACTCCTCCGCACATATGAACGTGGAAACGATTCCTACCGGTTCTTTAAGTCTTGACATTGCATTGGGATTGGGCGGAATCCCCAAGGGAAGAATCGTTGAAATATACGGACCTGAATCAAGTGGTAAAACAACCGTCACTTTGCATATGATTGCCGAAGTCCAAAAGAGAGGCGGAATTGCAGGATTTATTGACGCAGAGCATGCGCTTGATCCTGTTTACGCAAGAAATATTGGAGTAGATGTTGACAATTTATATATTTCCCAGCCTGACAATGGTGAACAGGCATTGGAGATCACAGAAACCATGGTCAGATCCGGTGCAATTGATATCGTTGTCGTGGACTCTGTAGCGGCGCTGGTACCCAAGGCGGAGATTGACGGAGATATGGGAGATTCCCATGTGGGTCTGCAGGCGCGTCTTATGTCACAGGCACTGCGTAAGCTTACGGCGGTAATCAGTAAGTCTAATTGTACGGTAATTTTTATTAACCAACTGAGAGAAAAGGTAGGTATTATGTTCGGCAATCCGGAAGTTACTACCGGCGGACGTGCGCTAAAATTTTATTCCTCTGTGAGGCTGGATGTGAGAAGAATAGAGGCATTAAAGCAAAGCGGGGAAACCATCGGAAACAGGACAAGAGTAAAGGTTGTGAAGAACAAGATTGCACCGCCCTTTAAGGAGGCCGAATTTGATATTATATTTGGCGAGGGAATTTCCGCTGTAGGGGATGTACTTGATTTGGCAGCTAATGTGAACATTGTAAATAAGAGTGGGGCATGGTATGCCTACGAAGGAAATAAAATCGGCCAGGGGCGGGAGAACACCAAGCAGTACCTGAAGGATAATCCGGAAATGCTGGAGGAAATTACGCAGAAGGTGAGAGCTCATTACGGATTACAGGGAGCAGAAGCACCTGTTGAAGGCAATGATCAGAAGTAAACTATGGAATAGGCTGCAAGAAGTGAGGATTGTATGATAGTAACGGATATCAGGGAAGTATCCAGATCAAAAGTGAAAATAGAAATTGACAGCGAATTCGCCTTTGTTTTATACAAGGGCGAATTGCGTATGTACGGTATCCGGCAGGGGGAGGAGCTTTCTGAGACGGGTTATCATGAGCTTACCGAACAGGTACTTCCAAAGCGTGCTAAGATGCGGGCTATGAATTTATTAAAGAGCCGCAGCTATACCTCATGCCAGCTCAAGAATAAGCTGATCATGGGGGGCTATTCGGAGCAAATAGCACAGGAAGCCATTGATTATGTGGCCTCTTTTGGATACATAGATGATGAACAGTATGCAAGGGATTTTATTGCATATAACATGGAGCAAAAGAGCCGGCAGCGTATCATGACAGACTTGATGAAAAAGGGAATTTCAAAGGAGATTTTTCAAAGAGCATGGGAGGAGATCGTTGGGGAGGACTCAGGCGAGCTTGAAAGAGAGCAGATTAGGAGCTTGATTGCCAAAAAGAATTTTTCTGTGCAAGATGCCTCAAGTGCAGATATACAGCGGATGATGGGATTTTTGTTTCGCAGGGGCTTTTCAATTGATGCGATAAGAAATGTACTTTTACTTGACATAACTTCCATTTGAGTTTAAAATTTAAGTGTTGTAAATTGCTTTTAGAATGTTGCTTTTTATCCACATTCTATATAGATCAGAGTACAATGAAAACTAAATAAGGAGGTGCTCCTGTAAATGCAGCAAGTTTTGATCGCGGTAATCGCTACGCTGATCGTGGCAGCTCCTATTGCATGGGTTCTGGCTACTACATACCACAAGAAGGTATCTGAAGCTAACATCGGAAATGCAGAGGAAAAGGCACGTGAGATTATTGATGAAGCGCTGAAGACTGCTGAAACGAAAAAGCGTGAGTCCTTACTGGAAGTTAAGGAAGAGTCTATTCGTACCAAAAACGAATTGGACAAGGAGATTAAGGAACGCCGTGCCGAGGCACAGCGTTACGAGCGCAGAGTTCAGCAGAAGGAAGAAAACATCGATAAGAAAGCTGATGCGATTGAGAAGAAGGAAGCAAGCTTAACTGCCAGAGAAGAAGAACTGGCAAAGCAGCGCGCTGAAATTTCAAAGCTGAACGAACAGAGATTACAGGAACTGGAACGAATCTCAGGTTTAACCTCCGAACAGGCAAAAGAATA
>JAUNGK010000032.1 GCA_030524555.1 Bacillota bacterium
TCAGGCTCGTCCGCTCCCGGTATTAAAAGCAGAATACCGCCCTCATACAGCATCAAATCATAGTATTTCAAATATCCCGTGCTGGGAAGCATATATCCGTAATAATAATCATAGTATCCATCCAGGCAATAGATATTAACAAAGGAGCTTCTGCGGTATTTAAACAGTTTTTCCTTGTCCTTCATTTTATTTTTCCTGAAAATTTCTATTGCATCATCTTTTGGATAGGATTTTTTGGTAATGGGAAGATCTGCCTGTGTCAATTCACGCATTCTTGCGCTGATTTGATCCACATGCCGGCAGGTCAGCTTTTCGTCCATCTTAACACGGCAGTAATATCCCTGGCCAATGGCAAATTCTACCTTCACCTTGCTGACCTTTTCCGTTCCCAAAACATCATATACGGACTTCACCAATGTCATTAGCGCAGTTCTCACATAAGCCTTATGGCCAATCGTATCATGAAGCGTCAAAAAGGACAGTTCACAATCCTTATTAGCCGGCTTTATAAGCTCACGAATCTTATTATTTTCCATAACCAGAGCAATCATATGATTATATTCCGGCTGATATTCCTTAACAATCTCCTCATAAAGCGTCCCCTTAGGATATTGCTTCTTTTCCCCTCCAATCGTAATCGTCACCATACAAACTCATACCTTTCATCAAATAATCCATTTCCTTTTGAAGCTTTGAAAGTCTTTGGTGCAGCCGTTCACTATCGCCTGCTGCCGCAAGCTCCTTTTTAAGCTTAAGACTGTTTTCCCACTCGGCTTCCAGAAACTGCTTCAAAGCCGGATGCTTCCGCCTAAGAAGAAGTGGTCCAAATCTTGCTTCTGTTTCTGAAAGTTCCATCCTGTTCCCGGTTTCGGCTGCTTTCATCACCGTATAAAACTTTCCATCCTCTAATATCATATCTTCATCAACAATAGAATATCCCATATTTGCAATAAATCTGCGAAAATCAGGGATCTCCGACTGGGGCTGCAAAATAAGCTCCTTGAAGGAACGGGTCTTGTCCATCTCCCGCTCCAGAATTCTCTGCATCAGTCTTCCGCCCATGCCGGCACAAATCAGAGTATCTGCCTCTCCCTTCTCAAAAGCCAGAAGACCATCCGAGCGGCGCAGCTCTATGTATGGCAAAAGTCCGGCTTCCTTCACGTGCTCTCCCGCCCTAAGAAGCGGCCCTTCATTAATGTCCATGGCAAGAGCTCTTTTTGCTTTCCCGCTCTGCACCAGATAAATGGACACATAACCGTGGTCACACCCTACATCCACCACACGGTTTCCCCAGGTAACCATATCCGCCACCGTCTGCATCCTGGCGGATAGTATCGTCCTTCCGCTCATCAATCCAGATAATCCTTTAACTTTCTGCTTCTGCTGGGATGACGAAGCTTCCGAAGTGCCTTTGCCTCAATCTGCCTGATACGCTCTCTGGTGACATTAAACTCCTTGCCGACCTCCTCCAGTGTTCTGGCACGTCCGTCATCAAGCCCGAAACGAAGGCGAAGCACCTTCTGTTCTCTTTCCGTCAATGTTCCGAGCACCTCTACAAGCTGTTCCTTCAACAGTGTAAAGGCTGCAGCATCAGCAGGAACAGGCACATTATCATCCTGAATAAAATCACCAAGGTGAGAATCCTCCTCCTCACCGATAGGGGTTTCTAAGGATACCGGTTCCTGAGAAATTTTCAAAATCTCTCTGACACGCTCAACAGGCAGATTCATCTCCTGCGCAATTTCCTCCGGGGTAGGTTCACGCCCCAGTTCCTGAAGAAGCTGTCTGCTGACACGAATCAGCTTGTTGATCGTTTCTACCATATGAACAGGGATACGGATGGTTCTTGCCTGATCCGCAATCGCTCTTGTAATAGCCTGACGGATCCACCAGGTGGCATAGGTGGAGAACTTGTACCCCTTTCTGTAATCAAACTTTTCCACAGCCTTAATAAGACCCAGATTTCCTTCCTGGATCAGATCAAGGAACAGCATTCCTCTTCCCACATATCTTTTGGCAATGCTCACAACCAGACGCAGGTTTGCCTCTGCAAGACGCTTCTTGGCTTCCTGATCGCCGATTTCCATTTTCTGTGCCAGCTCAATTTCTTCCTCTGCGGAAAGCAGCGGCACCTTGCCGATTTCCTTCAAATACATTCTGACAGGGTCTTCAATGCTGATTCCGTCAGGAACGGAAAGATCGATATTCTCTACATCTACCTCGTCTTCCTCCGTCAGAATAATCTCCTCATCATCCACATCATCTTCCTCTGTAATACGCAGAATATCAATGTTACTCTGCTCAAGGGTCTCGATGATCTTATCAAATTGTTCCTCTCCCAAGGCCATGTCAGCAAAATGATCTGTTATTTCCTGATATTCCAGAACATTCTTTTTCTTTTTGGCAATAGCTAAGAGCTGAGATAATTTCTCATCAAACTTTGCCTGTGTGTTTTCATCCATTTCAGGTTTCCATCCTTCCTATTTTATTCGGGTATGCATTACCATTATTAGCCTTAATTAAGCGAAATATGCGTTTTGCTAAGTTCTTCCAGTGCTTTTTTACCCTCAATTACCTTGCCAAGAGCAGAAATATCAGAACCGAGCTGACCGGATAAGTAATCCAGACTGTTGCGCTTAACCGCTAAAACAATATCGTGAAACGCTTTTTCCTTCTCTGCTGTGGTATCTAACTCCACCAGTTTGGTGTTAAATACCAAGGCAGCCTCCCTTTGCTGCTCCTCATCAGTGAACAGGCTGATAATCGCTGCCGGGTTTAAGGTGCCTGCATCCAGATCCGCAAAAAGCTTTTCGGCTATTTTTTGATATAAATCCTCTGTAAAATCCTTCGGGGATATATATTTCTTGATTTTAGGCCAGGCAGCAGGTTCCTCCACCAGCCATGTGAGCAAAAGCCTTTGGGGCTTTCTTTTATTCTCCATAGGGTCGCTCTTTTTTTGAATGCCTGATTTAGGTCTTGAAGCCGGCACGGCAAGTCCGGTCTGTGCCGCATAAGTCTGTACCAGCCTTCGCAAATTATCAAATCCGATGTGGTATTTCTCTGCCACCGCTTCTATATAATTTTCTCTTTCCACTTCCTCCGAAAAGCCACACAGCTTCCTGGCAATCTCCCGGTGAAACTTCGTCTTGGACTCCGGGTCGGACAAATCATATTCTCTCTGCAGCATGCGAAGTTCAAAGAAAAAGCTGTTTTCCGCCTTATTTAACCGTTCCTCAAAAGCCTCGCGTCCCAGATTTTTCATAAATTCATCCGGATCCTTATAGGGCTCCAGATTCAATACCTTTCCAGTAAGTCCCACTTCCTTTAATATGCCGATGGCCCGAAGAGCCGCATTTACACCTGCTCCGTCACTGTCATAGGCCAGAATCACCTCCTTGGCATAACGCCGCAGAAGATTGGCTTGTCCTGCAGTAAAGGAGGTTCCAAGGGACGCCACCGCCTGTGTAAAGCCTGCCTGATGCATGGCGATCACATCCATATACCCTTCGCACAGAATAATATTATTGGTTCGGGCAGTGCGGGCAAAATTCAATCCGTAGAGATTTCGGCTCTTATCAAAAATCATTGTCTCCGGCGAGTTTAAGTATTTGGGCTTCCCGTCTCCCATCACTCTGCCGCCGAACCCGATTACCCTGTGGTTACTGTCCTGAATGGGAAACATGACTCTGTTCCAGAATTTATCATGCAGCCCGTACTTTTCATCGAAGCTGGCAAGCCCTGCCTCCGTAATCAACCGGTCCTCATAGCCCTTGCTCTTTAAATACTGCACCAGGTCATTGCTGGTTACATTGGCAAATCCAAGTCCGAATTTCTTAATCGTCTCATCAGAAAGCTGCCGCTTCCTCAAATACTGGTAGCCTGCTTGTCCTCTTTCGCTGCGCAGCTGATAGAAAAAGTACTTGGCAGCCTCCTTATTTACCTCCAAAAGTCTGGTTCGCAGGGATTCTCTTTTTCTGATCTCTTCATTATATTCCGCCTCGGGAAGATTCACTCCTGCTCTTTCAGCAAGCAGCTTTACCGCCTCTTGAAAGGAATAATTCTCATACTGCATAACAAAAGTAAATACATTTCCTCCGGCACCGCATCCAAAGCAGTAAAACATTTGCTTACTTTGAGATACCGAAAAGGAAGGAGATTTTTCATTATGAAAAGGGCACAGTCCGAAATAACTGCTTCCCTTCTTTTGAATGCGTACATATCCCGAAATAACATCCACTATGTCGTTTTTAGTTCGTACTTCTTCTATTAATTCATCCGGATAATACATTCCGTCTCCATTCTTTCATCATCCATGCCATGATTTTGGAATATAAATCTCTTCATATTTTGCAATGGCAAAACGATCCGTCATGGCTCCTATGTAATCACAGACAATCTGCTCCTCCGGTTCTCCCTTTTTAACCAGCTGGATCAGATCGTCGGGAAGAAGCTCAAGATGATGGCGGTAATAGCTGTACAGAGTCTGAATCAGCATCTCTGCCTTCCCTTCCTCGCTCTTAGCCTCTTTATTCTGATAAACCCTCTCAAACATAAATTTCCGTAGCTGCTGCATCGCCTTTGCCACCGGCTCAGACATTAAAATATCATCCTTTCCGTAGCTGGTGCTTACAATATCATGAATGAAATGATCCAGCCTCTCACCTGTAGTATAACCGATTACATCCGCAATCTCTCCGGGAATATCGGTTTCCTTCAGTATACCTGCGCGAATGGCATCATCCATATCATGATGAATATAGGCAATCTTATCTGAAAAACGAACTATTCTTCCTTCAAGAGTAAAAGGCATTCCCTTCGTCTGATGATTACGAATACCATCCCTGACCTCTAAGGTAAGATTAAGCCCCTGACCATTCTTTTCCAGAATATCCACTGTCCGCACACTCTGCTCACTGTGGCAAAAGCCATAGGGGCAAACCGCATTCAAGGCTCTCTCTCCCGCATGACCAAAAGGCGTATGCCCAAGGTCATGCCCCAGTGCAATGGCTTCCACCAAATCCTCATTCATGCGCAGCGCCTTGGCGATGGTTCTGGCATTCTGAGACACCTCCAGCGTATGTGTCAGTCTGGTTCTGTAATGGTCTCCCTCAGGAGTCAGAAACACCTGGGTTTTATCCTTTAATCTCCGAAAGGACTTAGAATGAAGTATCCTGTCCCTGTCCCTTTGATACACCGGACGAATATCACACTGCTCTTCCTCCCGCAGTCTTCCCTTGGAGTCCGCACTGTGCGCCGCATAGGGACTTAAATATTCCATTTCCAGCCTTTCAAGATTTTCTCGTATGTTCATGTACAGCTCCCGTTTTTAAAAAACTTCCTAATATCATTATTCGGTACCAATTCCAAAAATCCTTTTCCTTATCTGCAGATATCAAAAATAAATTCTGCATTTTTTTCCATTGCATCATATGCAGCCTTAAGCGGTGACATTTGAAACACATGCCACATTCCCTTAAAAATATCTATTTTAGCGGACACATTGGCCTGAATCAGCTTTTTGTGAAGCATAACGGAATCCGAAAGCAGAATTTCATTGTCCCCCACCTGTATATAAACGGGAGGAAATCCCTTAAAATCTCCAAATAACGGTGAAATAAACGGATCTGCAAGTTCCTTTTCTCCTGCATAATTGGTAATCATTCGCTCTAAATATTCCGCATCAAGAACAGGATCTACCTCCGCTCTGCTGCCATGTGACTTTCCGGAGGATGTTAAGTCCGTCCACGGTGACATTAGCACCAGCCCTCTGGGCAGCAGTCTGTCCTCCTGTTTCAATTTGAGAACAAGAGACAATGCCAGATTTCCTCCTGCAGAATCTCCTGCTACAATCACATCTCTGGCTCCATATCCCAAAAGCATCAAATAATCCCATGCCTTCATGGCATCCTCCACTGCTGCCGGGTATGGATTTTCCGGTGCCAGACGATAATCAAAGGATAGGACATCCATAGAGGTAGATGAAGCAAGCTTTGTGGTAAGTGTTCTGGCATAGAGACTGCTTCCCGTAGAATATCCGCCTCCGTGACAATATAAGATCACATATTTCTTCATATGTGCCCGATTGACACAGATCCATTCCCCTTCCATGTCCTTGATTGTGATACTTTTGTAGAGAAGCTCCTTGGAATTGCCAAGCAGTGCCCCCACTTGATCCTGAGAATGACGGTGCTTTTCTATATCAGGATTTTCTATAATTCCATGAACCTTCTTAATTAATGTCATCATACTCTGGTTGACCGCCTCAGGTGAAGGCTTTTTGCTTAAAAGTTTTTTAGGTGTAATTGCCATATTCCCTCCATGATCCTGCAAATGTGTGGTATAATCATAATAATGAAAAATTTATCATCTACTAAGACAAAACAAAAAAATAATTTAGATCCTGCCAAGCGGAGTCAAAACCGGAAAATCTGGTACAAGCTGGATCTTTCCGCTATCGTTTATCCCACGCTGCAGCGCCGGGACTTTTCCTCCGTTTACCGCTTATCCGTCGTTTTAAAGGAAGCAATAAAGCCTGACGTCCTGCAAAGGGCTGTTGATATTGCGCTGACGCGCTTTCCCACCTACAAGACAGCCATCCGAAAAGGTCTCTTCTGGCGCTATTTGGAGCCGAATACCAGACCCGGTCCCTTTGTCCAGAAGGATATCAGGAATTTTTGTATGCCTATGCCCTTTAAGGCCGGAAACCGTTATCTCCTTAGAATCTATTACCATGAATGCCGGATTTCCTTAGAAGCTCATCACTGCCTTGGTGACGGCACCGGCGGTATGTATGTGCTTCAGACCATCACAGCTGTGTATCTCCGGCTTCTGGGCCATCAGATTTCTGACGGCGGGTTTGTAAAGAACATAAATGAAGCGCCCTCTCCCGGCGAACTGGAGGATGCCTACATGCGTTATGCCAATGCCAAGGTCTGTCCTTCCCGCCCCGGTGAAAAAACCTACCGCGTCCGCGGCACCAAGGCTCCTTTTTATACCTTCAATGTTATAGACGGCGTCATGTCCGTGAAGGAGGTTATGAAGGTAGCTGCTAAATATGAGGCCACCATCACGGAATACTTAAATGCCGTGCTTTTATATGCACTGCTTCAAAAGCAGCAGGCTGAATGGCATTTAAAGCTCCGCCCGGTCAAAATCGCCATGCCGGTTAATCTGCGGCGCTTTTTTCCCTCGGATACCCTGCGTAATTTTATTACCATGGTTTATCCCGGCATTGATCCCAGACTGGGAGATTACACCTTTGAGGAAATTATAACACAGGTTCATCATTACATGCGTTATTATATCAACGAAAAATTTCTTCGGGGTGACATTACTACCAATGCCAACACCCAGCGCAATCCCTTTATACGGATTGTCCCTCTTTTTGTGAAGGATTTTGTTGTCCGAATGTTCTATACCAAGGTACAGGATAAGAACTCCTCCGCAGGTCTTACCAACATGGGAGCCATGAAGGTTCCCGATGATATGAAACCATATATTGATCGCTTTGATATTTATATGGGACAGCCCTTTTCCTCCAGGACCAACTGCGCTATTGTAAGCTTTGAGGACACCCTCACAATCAATTTTGCCAGCAGCATCATAGAATCCGATGTGGAAAGACTGTTCTTCAAAAAACTGATCGCCGACGGAATTCATGTTAAAATCGAAAGTAATCGTGCATACTGAAAATCGGCTGTATTATGGAGGTAAAATATGTCCTATTGCGTAAATTGCGGCGTAGAGCTGGAGTCGTCCCTAAAAAGCTGCCCCCTATGCCACACACCTGTTATTAATCCAAATGAACTTCAAAAAGCGCAGGTTCCCTCTCCTTATCCGAAGGAGCGAGGACAGGTGGATGTTGTTAAAAGAAAGGATTTCGGGATTTTGACTTCCATCGTGCTTATCGCCACATCTCTAAGCTGCCTGCTGCTTAATCTGTTCGTCTTTCCGGGCAGCTTATGGTCCCTGTTCATTATCGGTGCCTGCTTAGTCTTATTTGTGCTGGTTTTTCCTATGGTAATCTACACGAAGCTGCCTATTTATATATCCTTTCTGTTTGACGGTGTTGCGGTAGGAATCTACCTGTACCTCATCACCTTTAACACCGCAGATAACCGATGGTTTACGGCGCTTGCTCTTCCCATTGTAACGCTGATTACGATATTGGTAGAGATTTTTGCCCTGCTGCTGCGCTCATTTTCCGTATCCTTCCTGACCACCTCACTGTACTTCTTTGCTGAGGCAGCTGTCCTTTGTGTGGGAATTGAGCTTCTGATTGACCACTATAGCGGCGCACCGCTTCATCTTGTGTGGTCCGCTATCGTTCTTACCGTCTGCAGTGTTATTATTGTTCTTCTGATCACATTACTGTCCATAAGACGTTTTCGGGATGCTGTCAGAAGGCGGCTGCACTTTTAACTGCCGCCGCCTTCTACTAGTCAAATTAACTATTTCTATCACTTTTGCCTGTCTGCCAGCTCTTCAAATTCCTTTCTCACATTTCTAAAGCACTCCAACAGCTTAGGGGAAAAGACTCCGCATTCCCCTGTAACAATCATATGAAATGCCTCATCCTTGGAATATGCACTCTTATATACTCTTTCACTTACCAATGCATCATAAACATCCGCCACAGATACGATCTGCGCTGAAATTGGAATATCTTCTCCTGCCAGGCCATCAGGATATCCCTTTCCATCGTAACGCTCATGGTGATGTCTGCAAATTTCATATCCCGCTTTCTGATAATCCTCTTCCCACACATCCTTAATATGGGCAATAATCTCACTTCCTCTTGTGGTGTGGGATTTCATGTATTCAAATTCCTCTTTTGTAAGCCTTCCCGGTTTCATAAGAATATGATCCGGTATGGCAATTTTACCCACATCATGAAGAGAGCTTGCCGTAACAATGGTATGAATCTGCTGCTCCGTCAATCCATATTCTGGATATTCCTTCATAAGCTCCTTGGCCAAAATCTCCGTAAAGCCCTTGACACGCTGAATATGTTCTCCACTTTCCAGATTACGGTACTCCACTACCGTACCTAAAATATCTACAATATTTTCATTGCTTTTATGAAGCTTTTCAGCCTGCATCTGCAGCAGCCTGTACTGCTTTCTCAAAGTTTCCGTCTGTTTTTCTACCTTCTTTTCAAGTTCGTTTTGATATTGGAACAAATTTACAACATTGCTGACACGTCTTTTAACCAGGAAATTGTCAAAGGGCTTTTTGATAAAGTCGGACACTCCGTATTCAAAGCATTTCTTTTCAGCTTTAATTGCAGTTTCCCCGCTGATAATCAGAACAGGAAGCTTTTCTATCCACTTTTTCTCCTGCATAACCTGCAGCACCTGGAAGCCGTCAACCTCGGGCATCATAAGATCCAGCAAAACCGCAGCCAGCTCCTCAACCTGCTTTTCCATAATAGAAAGCGCCGTTCTCCCATCTGCTGCCTGTATTATAGTATATTCCTCCTCCAAAATTTCCGTCAAAATATCCCGATTTAATTCTGCATCATCAACAATTAAAATCTTATCTTTCATGGTACTCCTTCCCTAAGCCTATTTATAATTAATTTGCATATAAAACAACTCTGCCCTGTACTTTTTTCAATGTAACATTACGGATTTCCTTGGAATTCCACTTAGCTCCATTGATTTCAACTGCAACTCCTTCAAAAAGGCTTCCTCTCACAGATATCTTTACCTCAGCGGTTCTTTGGAGCATATCCTCCAGCTCACGCTGCTTTCCCGAGAGGGACTCCATTTCCTTTTCCTTGGTAAAAATCGCATCTTCTATCTTTAAAAACATACTCATCGTATTGCGCACTTCCGGAGGATATTTCTTCTTGAAATCCATATATGCATTATTAAATATGCTAAGCTCCTTTTCTACCTCCTGAATCTTTTCCTCCAGTTCACGCTGCCTGCGCCTCATCAGTTCATTAAAACCGATTTTCAGGGAGGTAGACAATCCGGCTCTGTTCCCTATATGGTATGCGCTCAGTCCTTCAACTGCGCAGATCAAACCGCCTACCAGAGCACCGTTGGCACCGTTAATGTCAACCCGGCCCTCGGCATAAAGATTAGAGCTCATGCAATAATTCCCTTGTATATTACCGGCAGCATAAATAGTAACTGCCTCAAAAAATCCGCCTTTTACGTCCTTTTTTGCTCGAATAATACCGCTTCCGGCTCCATTCACGCCCTGACGCAGCACAACACTGCCGCCGCATTCAATATTGGCAGCCTCTATAAAGCCATCTATTACAATATCCTCAGTTGCCTTTATGTAGGTTCCGCTTCCCACATTTCCCTTGATATATACTGCTCCGTCAAAATCAACCTTGCCGGTGGCAATCGTCATATCATCTAAAATCAGCATTTGCGAAATTTCTATCTTGCCGCGTTTCATCTCAATACGGCCATCCATAGCTGCCAGATAGGTTTTTTGGTCGGGAAGAATTAAAAAGCCTTTTCCATATAATACACTCTGTTCCTTTCCCTTACGGGGCGGAATCAGCTTTCCTGTCACCGTAGTGCCCGGACTCCCTAATCCTGCCTCGTGATAGTAAGCTATTTTCTGTCCCTGACTTACCACCTCAAACCATTGGCTGTTCTGATAGTCCACCGATCCATCCGGAAGCATAGCCGGCACCCACTCTTCTTCCGTGCGGAAAAAATATTCATACCAGCCATCTTCTCCGGCAGTAGGCTCTGTTCCCTTTGCGATCAGCAGCGGCTTATCACACCCCTCCAGCAGTTGGCTGACGGCCTCTTCAATAACGCCCTGGCATATTCCTCTTTGTTGCAGCGCATTCATAATTCCGGCATGCGAAACCTTTTTGTTATCATTAAGTAAAAAGTAAGCCTCCATTTCGTCACTGCTTAACGTAATAACAAAATCAGAAAATTCTTCAACCTTATATTCCGCATCTTTGCGCTTAAAACTATCAGCCTCATGAAACCCGCTCTTTTTTGAAACTAAATAGCCGCCATCCCCATCTTCCAGTTCATGACGCTTCCGTTTCATCTCCAGAGCCGTATACATTAAGCTGCAATAGCTCCCTACATCAATTCCGTTCTCCAACCCACGACGGATTTCCTTCATCTGCTTCCAATCGTAAAACGGATTGGCATACAAGGAAACATCTGAACGTTTCTCCAGCCCAAGGCGGATTTCTCTCATTTGCTGCCAGGAATACTCTAACTTCGCATAGATGCTTACATCAACCCCATGCCACAATCCTTCACTTATTTGGGCGATAGACGCTCCCACGAATTCCGTTTTGAGGTAAGGATCAATATTAAGCTTCTTTTTGAGAGCTTTCCTTATCTGACGCAGCTGCTCCGTACCATACCCTTCCTTAATGTACTTTATAATATTGACTCTGGCAAGCATAGCCTTTCGCAGTTCCCGCAAAATTCCTGCATCCAGCCTTAAGTAAGGCGACAGATCAATACCGGCCAAAAGCCCCTTACGCACCTGACGCATTTTGTCATATGGGATACCCGGTGCAGCATATTTCGTTGTATCAATCCCATTTTCAAGGCCCAGGCGGATTTCTTCCATCTGAAACCAGTCATATTCAGGTCTGGCATACAACTCAACCGGAAGGCCGTCCAAAAGGCCAAATCTAATCTGGCGCATCTGTATGGCAAAATAATCCTTTCGGGCATAAATGTCCGTATCAAGCCCAGATGCCTGACCTTCCTCAATTTCACATATCTGATCCTGTGAAAAACCCTGCTTCTCCCACTTTTCTCTCTCTTGCTGCGTCATCCGTTATCTCCTTTTTAATCAGGCCAAAGGGCCGCTCTCTTCTTTCATTTGCCTGATCGCAGAGATAACTCTATTGTAATCTTCTTCTACCCGGCTTAAATATTCACTTACATCTTTATTTTCCAATGTCCGAAGTTCCTCGGTGATTGCATTGCTTGATTCGTACAGCTTGGTAAAGCTTAAGTTTTGGCAAACGCCCTTTAACGTATGTGCTGCACGAAACGCTGTCTCAATGTCACCGGTAGAAAGAGCATCCTTCAGGGTTGCAAAACTGGTATCATCCAAAAATTTAATAGCATATTTGGCGATCCGTTCCTCATTCCGAAGCCGGTATAACACCTCCTCATAATTTCTCCCAAGCAAATCATAACCTTCTTTGATCGTCATATTATGCAGTCTCCTTTATTCTTTAGAATATTTCACCTGTATAACCAATGCTAAAAATTATACCATATTTAGCATCAAAAAGATATGGAAATTTCGCACAATTTCACGCAATTAATTTAGTTACATTCCCGCATATCCTCCAGATCATAGAGCTTCCCTGTTGCAAAGGGGCTGCCCACATCACATCTTCCGTGATGGTAAGCCTTCTTCATCTCCCCCTGCGCAATTTCCTTGGAAGTTTCTATTTTCATTCGGCTGATTTCTCCAGATACCATTGCATCAAGCTGGCTTACCACCATATCAATATCCGTCATATTCTGTTCCATCTTCATTCCTGCTCCTTACTCCAGTCAATATTTATCAGGATAATCCGTTCCTGTCTCCTCCTGCATTTTGGAAATATAGCTCTGGGGCTCCTTTCTCATTTTCAGCAGAGTATCAAAGGCCAGAAGCACCATACGGTCCTTATTCTGTCTGGTTCCGGTATTGTCCCGGTCCAGTCTTGCCTTAAAATGATCCATCTGCCAGATCATAATATCCACCACCGTGTATCCCTGCACCTTGGCCTTGCAGGCAAAATCCTGATTCTCCATATAATAAATCAGTTCTTCCAACACTTCCTCATCCTGTAAAAGCTCTGTCATAAAACGCTTTTCAAAGTTTTCATCCTCACAGCCGTAATAACACAGCGCATGGACAAAGCTCTGTAATTGTTCCTTTACCATATCTGCCCTCCGCATAATTATGCGCCATGCCAAGCTCTGCTTTCCGGCTATTTGGCATGACGCTTTTATTATAGCATATCAGCGGCAGAAATCATACTTTTACCTTCTCTTTCCTTTTTCAGGATTTTCAGGATAACCGTTTCCCTGCAGATCGGTAGATGCGGTAGATTTATTTCCCTTTTCATGCTGAACCGGGGAGCTGCTCTCCCAAACACCTTTGGGGACGGTATGAATTGGCTTCTTCTTATCTGTTATCTTCATAAAAACCTCCATACTTTTTCTATTAGTATTGCGGTTTTGAAAAAGAATATAAGCTACATATTTTCGTTTATTCCGCTTATACTAATCAGGAGGTGAGAACATGAATAAAGAAAAACAAGAAAAGTTAAATCAAAAGAAAAGTGACGAAAAATTTAACAGTATCACGCAGAAGGCAAAGCCGGAAAATCAGAATCAAACACATAATGTACGTTCTGAAGCAGTAGAGCCCAAACCAGACGAAACACGCTTTGCGAGTTTCGCTGGTTATCGCAGCAGTCGCTGAGTGAACATGCAAGCATGTTCGTTCAGCTCGTTGCTCGCGTAAATAAGGCAGGTATAAGCAAAGAATACAACTTCTATATTCCTAAAAGTTCGCTGTCGCAGTTGAAAATCCCACACCCCACAAAAGAATACGGAGCAATCCGCATATCACCAGATGGGCCGGATAATAGATATAGAACAGCTTACCCATTCCCTTCCAAGAACCTCTTTTGCCGTTGTAAAAATACAGAAGCGGAATTGTTAAGCAGGTGCCCAATTGGATAACTGCATACACCCGGTCAATAAAGAAGAAATAAACCGCAGCATATACCAGTGTCCAAACCATCATCCACATCATTTGCTTTTTGAAGTCGCCACGGCGAGCGCCTATAAACAAAATTGCAATTGACGCAATACAGCTCCAATCTGATGGAAACGTAATGAGACAAATCACAATAAACAGAAGCGTTTTCTGCCAGTGCTTAAGCTTTTCGCTGTCGTTAATATACAGAAGCACCAGGCCCCACGCCAATGACCACACAACGCCCGTCTGATTAAAAAAAGATGTCTTAAACGGAATAAAGGAAATGCCAAAACAGAAGTTATATGCAAAATGAGATATTACAGCTAAAATAAACAGTCTTTTCATATAGGCCTTAACATCATGTGTGTAATAATATCCTTCCGCAATGAAAAACCACATAATCGGTGCCGTCAATCTGCCTATTACATGCAAAGCTACAACCCACCAGACCGTAGAATATCCCGGACAGATATTCCATGTCAAGTGGTCAATCGTCATTGCTATAATCGCAATCAGCTTTAACTGGTTCGCATTTAATCCTTTTCCCTCACTCATTAGAATGTCCCCTTAAATCTCATTATTCTTCAGTTTCTTCCAGCTGTTCAATGCCTCTGCCGCATCCTGATAGCCAAGCTTTATCTTGTCTTTCATTCCCTCCACGTCAAAGGCCGCTGTTCCTCCAACCATCTTCAAATCTTTAGACGGATAAATATGGATAAAATTTGCTCTTTTCTTCCCCAAGGTGAACAATAATGATATCCCGATAGCCCTGCTCATATAATGTCTGAATGACTGACCAGTTTTGGCACATACTCAAAAATCTTCCGTCGTAATAGACTTTACCATCAATTTCCTGCATAGTATATAGACTGGGAATTGCAAAAGATGCCCGTATAATATTTGAAATGTTCTGCGCATTTTCTCTTGATAATTCAAAAAACTTTTCTCTGGCATACCCCGCATGCTTCTTAATATGTGCACAGGCCACATAGCATTCCACATTTCCTGACTGTATCAGCTTAGGCATATTATTTTCGCTAATGATGCGCTCTATCGCTTCTTCTCTGATCCAGCCGTCACAATCCAGACTGTGGATAAAACCGTTTATGATCTGCGGTAAAGAAGCAGAATGTTTATAATACCTTTCCCTGAGTGCATTCTCAATATCCTGTACAAAGTCCTTATGCTGCCTGACAAACATATTCGTTTCTGCCAGTTCAAGCCAGATTTCTTCTGCCCGCTTTGCATCCATACACGCATACATTGCGGCATTCAACGCCCCTGCCGAAGTTCCGGACACGGCAGTCACAGGAAAACTGCCTTTGGCCTGCTCGATTGCTTTCCATGCACCTATCTGATAAGCGCCATATCCATTGCCGCCTTCAAAAACAATTCCCCATTTGTTCCTCATAAAAAGAGTTCCTTTTCCCCTGACATTACATTGATTATATTCTCATTCTATCACATATTCTGTCATTTTTAGCATATTATTTTCAATTATCAGCTTCCAAAAGCCGGATATAATGATTGGCTTCGCGCAGCACATGATCGGCTAAAAGCGGCAGGATCACGGAGCGGATTTGACATTGCTCAATGCCCTGCGTACCTGCTGTTTTGAAATCCCGGAATTTCATAGTTTCCTCCAAGGAAGTTGTTTCCATTGTCCGGCAGTGTGCGGACTGGCAGGTCTTTAGCAGTTCCGAATAATCCTGGGCAAAACCGTCTGCCGAGAGTATCAGATCCGTCTCAGTCGGATCCAGAAGACCGCAGATAAACAACGCATGCTCCATCATAATCCGGTTCCAGAAGCATTCAATCTCTTGCATAGACTGGTTGGTCAAACACCCGTCTCTTTCCAACATTTCAACATACTCTCTGTACAGCTTCGCTTCCCTGATAATATGGTCAATCAGCAAAGGATAATTCATGGTGAACATTTCACAGGCTAAAACATTTTTCAGGATAAGTTCCTTAAAGGAAATTAATCCGTTCAAAAGCTCCAGCGCTCTTTGATTAAGCTGTTGTATCCGGCAGCGCATTCCCGGACTCACATCATTCCGATTGCAGCTATCACTTAAACGAAGCTCTCTGCCTGTTATCTCTTTGTCTATTGAAATACCGGTGAAAGCCTCCGTCTTCTTTTCTGCCGATGCCGTAAACTGCGTAACCAGTTCTCCCGAATCCAGCACCTTTCGGCTGACAACGCCGTCACTAAGCGATACAGCCTGACTCAGCAGCCTTTCAAATTCCTTTTGATAAAATTTCGCCTGATCTGAAAAGGATGCATTGGCGGGTGTGAAGCCGGCTTTCAGAAACAGGGCGTGTTCTTTCATAATCCGCCCAAAAAACAGATGCAGCTCTAAGGATTTTACTATATAATTATCCGTGTTCATATTGCCTCCGTTATAAACAAAAAACATATCAATATAATATATGCTGTACTATATTATTTTGTTTTTCATAAAATCAGCAATATGATAAGTTATCAACAAACGAAACGTTATTCAGATTCCCGATCAGCTTGTCTTCATTCCTTACTATAATACAGCTGTTTCTGACTGCTGGGCTTTTCCGGTATGCTTAAATGTATTACTCCCTGTTCGACCAGTGGCATGATATGCCTTTGAATCGCATATGTCACGGAAGATAATCCGAGGTAAGCACATATCTCCTTTCTGGTACGCGGAGTGCGGCAATACAAAATCAGATTTTTCACCTCTTCATTTTGTTCTGGCATCCGGACTGTTTGCTTCTTCGGTTCTTTATAAAATCTTACAACGAAACTTCCTCGTTCCTCCAGAAATTCCGGCTCGCACAACCCATATTCATCCATTGCTCTACGTATCGTAGGGATACCGGAATAACGGTTTTCTGTAACACCCAAAACCTCCAGTGCAGCCGCTAAAACCGGATTTCTTGTATCCGGCTGCATCTTTCCCAGTTGGTCTATTCTGATCCTTCCGTAAATTCCACCGGGATTTCTGATTTCCATCCTATCATCAAACATAAGCATCTGTATCGGCATTCCTTCCGTATGAATGCTATAATCACGGTGTACCAGCGCATTCAGCACCGCTTCCCTGATGGCTGTTACCGGATAGTCTGTGCGATCCTGCCGCTTTCCGGTATTATTATCAATAATCGTTTTCGTGCGCATATTTTTCCGCACAAATCCGATAGCTGTTTCCAACATTTCCGGAATACTGCCTTCTATCCTCTGATTATCCAGAAAACGTTCTCCCATCGCTCCTGTTTCTCCAACTTCTGTTCCCGGAACAACAACTGCCGTGATACACAACTGCGGAAAATAGGCTTGAGGATAATAACTAAACAGAAGTACCGCATTTAAAGTTACCGTTCCATTTTTGGTAATACTCATCAGTTCGCAGATTTCTTCATCCGATAAATGAGCCAGATTCGGCTTTCCGGCTTTTAATTTCAGAATATATTTCCCCAAAGCATCCTGATTTAATGTACCCATAGTAGCTCTGGATACTTCCCTGATGTCATCCTGATATTTTTTGCGAAAAGCTGCATAACTGTATATTTCATACTCCGTCATCGGTTCGTCGCTGTCTCCAACCCGCACAAAGGATCCCTTTATTCTGCCCTGTCCCCGGTAATAGCACGGTCTGTCCGCTAAATCAATTCCTGGAATTTCCGCTGCGACAAAGCATTTCCCATTTCTTTCCAATACGGTAAAAAGAGGGCGCACCACCGGCTCCATCTGCAGACATTGCGCATTGATATTCTTTTGAAGATCCTGTGCGTCGTATACTCCCGATTCTTCATAATCATTTGCTTCATCAATTCCAAAAATAATAATCCCACCATCATCCTGATTAGAGAAACTGGACAATGTATCATATAACCTTTTTGGACATCCCATCCTTGCACTTTTCAACTCTAATATTTGAGATTCGCATTTTATTTTTTGGATTTCATTTAGTTTTTCGATAAATTCTTCAGTTGTCATTTAAGTTTTACCTTCCTTGATTTTAGATTTTATCACTTAATTTCAGTTTATGCAATAAAACTAAATAACATTCTTAAAATCTCAAATCCTATATTTAACATTTCAGTTTCTTTTGATTAACAGAACTACTTTTGCAAATCCCCGATTTTCTAATCCTCTACCCCATACAAAATTCCTGCCGTATTTTCCGCAAAGGAAGCATCTGCTAAACAGGCCAGGGCAACATTCGCAGCCGGACCGATACATAGAATGGTGATTTCGCCGGGATACTTTTTCACCTGTTCTGCCATAAATTCTGCTGAACTTTCGCTTTGAGCCTTCGTTTCGGAATATCCCCATTTGTCACTATATAACTCGCCAAGATTGTGATAATTCTCCGGGGAAACATACCGATCCAAATCAGAATATGCACCGCTCAAATATCCGGCTTGTTTGGCCCGCTCCACATTAAAGCCCTTTAGCGGTTCATCCTGACCTATGTACACCGGTATATCCCTCCGTCCTACCCTTTCCAATTGCAACAATGCTGCATTCACGCCCACTGCCCCAAGCTTATTACCGCCGGAAACTGCCACTCCCAACAAATCGATATAGTCTGACTGATCCGCCTGTAATAAAAACATTAGTGCAAATGTATCATCATTCACATAGCCCATATCACAATCAAGAATGACCTTATTGGAGGAAGTCGTAACAATATTAAAATCCGTAAGCGATGGCTTTGGTTTTTCCTTACCGCAGCCGGTAAGAGTTGTTATAACAATTGTAATTACAAGAAGCATGCCGATTGCTTTCTTCATAATTCTGTCCTCTCCCCAATATATAATATTGCTTCTTTCCTGCATAAAACACTTGTTTTGGCGTATCATAATTCCGAAAGGATGGTGTGCTATGAATCTTGATAAGATTGTATGCAACTGCATGAATGTCACAAGCGGAATGATAAAGGATGCTGTTGATGCCGGTGCAAGCACCTTAGAAGAAATACAGGCTGCTACCGGTGCCGGAACGGTATGCGGCGCATGTCTTGATGATGTCAAGCGCCTTGTTGAGTTCTTTGCTGCAGAAAAAAACAGCCAAAATAAGTAGTAATTCAAGTATAAAATGCCTTTTTACGTTTTTCAGCTATATCCTTAATTTCTTTTCAAACGGAGGTGCAGCATCCTTGCCTGCTAAAATATCCTATACTTCCTATGACTACTCCAACGGAATTATTGTACCCGTTATAGCTTCCTTTGATACGGAGGGCCACATACATCCATTGTATGTCCGCATAGATGGTAATAGTTTCAAAATACACTCCTCATGGCTTAAATCTTCTTTAGCCTGTTCTGTTTTTCAGTGCCAAATTATTGATGGTAAGGCTATGAAGCCTCTTATACTAACCTATTATCCTCTGGAAAACGTCTGGACGGTGCCCGGAAATAAAACTTGAAGCTATTTAATCGTTAACTTTTCCAATTCTGCATTCAGCTTAGCTTTCAATATTTTCAGTTCTTCGTTACCGGGCCTATACTTTGATGAATTTAACTCTGCTTTATCTAACCGCCAAACAGGGCCCGGCTCCGGAGTATCTCCTGCCCGCCTTGGAAATATATGCCAGTGCATATGTACTCCATTGCCTGCCCCCAGCAGCTCATAGTTAAGTTTGTCAGGTTTAAACGCATTATAAACAGCTTCCGCAACTAAGGACATTTCTTTCAGGAAATCATTTCTAAAGTCCGCATCCAAAAAATGCAATTCTGCGGCATGTTCCTTGCATAAAAATAATGTATATCCCTTAAATCTTTGTATATCACCCAACACTACATATCCCGTTCTAAGCTCTCGCACAAAATATGGATTTTTACCCTTTTTGATAAGTTCTATCCGTTCGCATACGATGCAATCACACATTATTCTTTTCCTTTCAAAATTCCGAAGATTGTGAACAAAGAAGCTATTTTCAACTGAAATAGCGGCCAACGGTATTGTAAGAATACTCGCTGCCCATCTTTGTATTGTTATAAAATCGGCTCTATGACAGCACGGAAATAACGGTCTAATTCATCTGGCGTATGCTTTTTCTTATTTTTCAGCCACCATAAAATCATTTCAACAAAGCTGCCTGAAATATGATTAACAAGAAAATCCTGAGGTAAATCTTGCTGTTGACTATGATGGTGATTCATAACCTGTGTTTGTATCAATTCATTTAAACTGTCCTTGAAATAACGAAGAAAAATCTCACTGCTTTCGCAGGAAAGCAGCTCCAAAATATTATTATCGTTTTCCTGCAAATGCTGTAAAAGATGGCAAAAAACAGATTGCGGAGCAGCTTCCTTTGAATATAAACCGTGCGTATGGGTCCTATCCATAGCACTGTCAATGATATGTCCGAACAATTCCTTACAGACGACATTTAGCAATTCATCTTTGGTTTCAAAGTGTGCATAAAAAGTACTTCTTCCGATATTCGCTTCATCAATTATCTCCTGTACCGTTATTTTCTCATAACGCTTCGTTTCAAGCAGCCTCGTAAATGCGTTTCAGTCAAGTAAAAGTTGGCACTACATCTATTTTTCTTTTACTATGCCATT
>JAUNGK010000260.1 GCA_030524555.1 Bacillota bacterium
AATACAGCCTTGTCATTATCAGCTACAATGTAACAATTCACATTGCCGCCTGTGATTCTATGTATTTTAACCATAATAAATATATTCAACCTCGCTTATTCAGAGTGACATTTTCAAATCAAATGCTTTCATATATTCTTAGTTACCAAAAAACTCAATTATCATATTCATAACATCCGTATCATGCTCCATATACAATTCCTTATCAATGGGCGGCATCGGATTTTCAGCCGCATACTCCAACGCAGCATCTGTCAAGAAGTAGTCGTAATGACCGTTGTGATTTTCCTCATCCATAAGCACAAATGAACAATTCGGATTAATGATTTCATTTTGCCGCTCATAAATCGGACTTTTTCCACCATAAAATGAATCTTCTTCCGCACTGATAACAAGAACAGGAATCGACACACAATTAATTCCATCGACAGCGGACAAATCTTTATCATCTCCATATTTCAGAGCAATAAACAGCGAATTAACCGGTTTGATAATCGGATAAAATATTCCGGTGTAACGTTTTATCGAATACTGCCACTGCTCTTCAGGCGTATCAAAACCAGATGCTGCAACGTTCTTCGCAATGTCATGACCAAACTGAAGCTCTGCACAAACTGCATAAGTACCCATACTGTGACCAAAAAGGTAAATTGGCATATTTTCAAATTTTTCATCCTCTTCAATGTAATCAAGAAGTGCATCCATGTCATAAACACTCTGGTTGTACCCCCTCATACTGTTGCCACCGCTTGTGTAACAGCCGGTATAATCAAGACATACCACCGAATATCCAGCATCAACAAAATATCATATTTCGTAAAGTTTAATATCATTGGCATCTCTGTGTCCGGGTGCCACCACTATCAATCCTTTCGCATCATCGACAACATAAAGAAATGCAGAAATATCATTTTCTCCGGATTGCACTATTATCTGCTCACGCGGATATTTATCCTTGTCAATATCATCATAAACAAGAAAATAATCTGAATCATATTTATCATAATCTGCTCTTGAAAAAACGACCATATGAGCTATTGCAACACCACTAAATGCAAGCACCAACACAATAACTATACAGATGCTTATTATCATAAGTGCTCTTATTGTTGTTTTATTCATATACAGTTTCTTCATATCAGTCGCTCACCCAATTTCTTATTTATTGCTCTTGGCAACAAAAAAATATATTATATCATTTCATAATTCTTTTCGCTTACAATGCAGTTATCCAAAAGCATATTGCTGAAATCAATGAAAGTGGTGTCATAATATATTTTTCCTTCTTACTTTTTGATATAAGATTCATAATCGTATTTAGTGAAAGATATACCGCCATAATAATACAAATTATTTTTGTAACATCGTACGAAAACCATAATGGTATAAATCCACCCATCTGTAAAATTATTACAACAAAGAGAATCTGTAAAATCAGTTGTGCCATTAAAACAAATCTTAATTTCTTAGGAAAAACTTTATATTGTCCTCCCATTGTTAACTCACCTAACGGTAAACCACAAATTATAAGAACTGATAATACAATTACTACTGAAAAAGCACTTGCGCCTATTACAGCTACCATAATTAACCTCCACAAAATTCAATTTTTTCACCCTTAGTAACAAGAAAATTATACCATACCAGTCAATCAAATTTATTCACATTTCGGTTTGTGTCAACACTTTATTGGCAACTTACCTTTCAGTTTTTCCAAGATACCTTTTTCGGTTTTATTTTTTCAAAGTAACGCTTTTGCAAATGCTCTCCTTGAAGCTGTCTGTATGGTTAGCCTCACTTAATCTCCTTTTTAACAGCAGCCATCCCAGCACAAACACCGCACCGCCCAACAAAATAAATCCACCCCATAATAGATTCCAATAAGCTGCATTCACATCAAACATTGCCAGTAACAAATCATGCCAAAATTCTATCCCTGTTGCGATAGCAAACAAATCAAATAACACATATCCACCACCGCACAGATATATCCACCGCCACCAATAGTTGTGATGCAGATTTCTGAAGAATGTAATAATTCCCAACACACAAAACACCGCTAATATGCCCATTAGCACAAAGTAAAATATTCCCTTACTTACCATTACACTAATCCAAAATGCAGCGTAAGACTCCCTATCGACAAGCCCCCAAATTCTATGTATATGAAATATTCCAAAAAATATAAAAAACCATGGTTCATAACTATATATTTTCTTCATCTTACTCTCTCTTCAAGAACTCAATAATCATTTGTTTTTCAGATTCCGTCAAACTACTCATATGACCTCTGCCCACCAGCAAATAAGTAATGACATTTTTAATGATTTGTTCTGCTCTGAGCAACAATCTTTTTGCGGGAAACAGACAATCTTTTTCTCCTGCCATGACTAGTGTCGGAGCTTTGCAATTTTTCATATCTTTTCCCGCAACATTGCTAGGCATTCCCGCCTTCACGTTTGTATAATTGATGCTTAATTTTGCTGTTTCATAAATATCATCAGCAATATTTTCTTCCGTTACAGCCATCGGAAGCATACACTTTTTGAGCCATTTATCTTTATGTGTAATCCAGTACATAATCATCGGAAACATCATGCTCATACTGTTAATTGCCGGCGCATTCTTGATACCTGCTGGCACATATAATAC
>JAUNGK010000033.1 GCA_030524555.1 Bacillota bacterium
TGTTTCTGTCGCTGTTGGCATTGATGCAGTAGCCGCTGCAGTAGAATCAAATTCTGCATAAGAATAAGTATACTCTTTAGTAGCAAATCGATCCCCCTTAAGCAGATAAGTCTCATTAAACTTGGTTGTCTCAGCAACACGGTCAATTTCTGTGGTCAGCTGATCGATCTCGTTCTGAATGTAACTTCTGTCACTTTCGGAATTGGTTCCGTTAGCTGCCTTAACTGCCAGCTCATTCATTCTCTGGAGCATATCCTGAACTTCTGCCAGAGCGCCCTCTGCGGTCTGCACTGCGCTGATACCGTCCTGTGCATTTGCGGAAGCCTGTGTAAGTCCTCTGATCTGCTTTCTCATTTTTTCAGAAATGGAAAGTCCTGCCGCGTCGTCTGCCGCACGGTTGATCTTGTAACCGGATGATAACTTTTCGGTTGACTTAGCCTGTGATGATGTTGTCAGTCCTAACATTCTGTTAGAGTTCATTGCTGTAAGATTGTGTTGTACTACCATAAATTTACCTCCTTGTAGCCTCACGCAAATCCGTTTGCGCCAGCTTTATGATTTTATTTTTTAGTTTCTATAGTAACCGGATCACGAAAGCCTTCTGAAAACGGGCCCGGCTTCCAAACTGCTTCCGCTCTCCGGTTATTACCTTGAAATTACCCTGCTCCATACATTGGAGCATTGAACGCTGCCCTGTCAGGGCTCCAAATTTCCCTGCGTGATTATGATGCGGGGCTTCTTTTTCTTGCGGAACCTCTCGTCAAGCTCCGGTTCCGCATAATACTGGGGAAGCTTTGCCTTTTCCTCAGGATCGGTGATCTGGTTTTCCAGAACCGTGCTTCTAACAATGTTTACATCCTTGGGCGCATCCACCATGATCCGCAGATGGTTTTTGGTTCCTCCCAAAAACACCAGCTTAATATTTTCCCCTATCATCAGATACTCTTCTGTGCTCACTGTAAGTCTTAACATACAAACCTCCCTGTTTTGCCGGTTTCACACACCGTGCCGCCCTGCTTTTCTCATGCAACTTTTTCACTATAATGTTGCATAATTATAATGCTGGCTGTTCGGAATAATGGTGCTCCGATAAGCAGCATTGGAAAAGGAGATACTATGAGTACTACACAACCAATCAAAAGCTTAAAAAGCTTAAAACTATTCAAGGATTACTTCAAATATGTAAAACCCAGTCCCCGGAACTATACACTGATCATCACAGGACTGAACTCTGCCCTGCGGATCTCAGATATTCTTCATTTGACTTGTGGAGATGTTTATAATTTTGAAAAGAAAGAATGGAAAACGCATATTGTAGTAAAGGAACGCAAAACAGGAAAAATCAACAGAATTTTTATTAATATAGAAATGAAAAAGGCTCTGGAAGCCTATATGCCCCATATCACAATGCTTCCCGACAGCTGGCTTTTCCAAAGCCAGCTATGTATAGATCAGCCCTTAAGCCGCTATCAGGCCTACCGTTTAATCAGGGAGGCCGCCTCCTATGCCGGCTTAGGATCACATATCAGCTGTCACTCCCTGCGGAAAACCTTTGGATATCATGCATGGAAGCAGGGAACACCGCCTGCTCTCCTTATGAATATTTACAACCACTCCAGCTTTCAGGTAACGAAACGCTACCTTGGTATCGATCAGGATGATAAAGATGCGGTTTTTGCAAAAATACAATTATAAAAATTTGCCGGTCAATCATGTTGTCAGGAAGTTAAGAAATTGAGGGTCAGAAATTAAGAATAAAATTTTTTTCGAAATGCTATAAAGTATTTTGAAATTACTCCGATAATATTAACAGATAATAAAAGTGCAACATTTTAGTGAAAATGTTGCACTTTTATTATACCCACATCCTATCAAAAAATCAGAGTACATAATTAAAAATTAATATTACAATTCCCAGAAGAGCCAATATTACACCCGTTACTCTGTTTAGCACGGCAGCAGAAGCCTTATTGGCGAACCTTGCCGCTATTCTTGCCCACACAAGAGTAAAGATGATACACAGGATCAGTACCGATATATCCGGTATTCCGCCTATGGTAAAATGCGAAGCTGCTCCGGTAAAAGCAGTAAATGCCATAATAAAAACACTGGTTCCCACCGCTGTCTTTAGCTCATATCCCAGTACACTGGTTAAAATGAGCAGCATCATCATTCCGCCTCCTGCTCCTACAAACCCACAAATGAAACCGATCAGGCAGCCGCATATAACAGATTGCACAATACGCTTTGTGGGTGACACTGAATTCATGGCCTCACGCGTGGTCATTACAGGTTTTACTATAAACTTAATCCCCAGTAAAAACGTCATAACCACCGAAAAACTTCCCATTGTGGTATTGGGCACCAGACTTGATATATAACTTCCTATTGTGGTAAAGATCAGTACTGTCACCATCATTACCAGTCCGTTTTTAATATCCAGGTTTTTATTCTTTCCGTAGGTATATGCTGAAACCGCACTTGCAAGCACATCAGATGCAAGAGCTATCCCCACTGCCTGATATGCAGGCATCCCCAAAAAGGTAATTAACATGGGAGAAATTACCGCTGCGGCACTCATACCGGCAAACCCGGTTCCAAGCCCTGCTCCCATCCCAGCAAAAAAACAAACAACCAGTTCCATCAACATTCCCATATGTAATCATGCCCCTTTCTGCGTTTTGAAATCCAAGAATAATTTTACTCCTTTTTTCTTTAACGTAAAAGGCCTGCAAAAGAAACTTTCTTATTATTGAAATTTTTAAAAATGTGCTGCTTCAATCTGATAATCGCATTCCCTGTCCGGATCATAAGAAATGTCCAGTTCATACTCTTTTCCATTTACATATGCTACAGAGGATGTCAAAGATACCCAAAGTGTAAGTTCAGTGCCCTGCTCCAATTCACCGGCAGGATCGCTGACCACCTCTACCTTCATTCCACAAAACCAATCCTTCTGCGTAACAACCTCATCTCCGGTGGCCTCTAATACCTTTACGGTAACATTTTGATATATTATCTCCGAGGATTTTTTCGCACTGCTTGCGTCAGCCTGCTGCTTTTGTGCTTCTTCCTTCAAATCTTCTGTTATCCCGCCAGCCGCACTTCCTGCAGTTCCATTATCCTCTGATGCCAGCATATCGCTCATACTGTCATCATATGCCTCATCTGCTGCCATACTCTCTTCTGCGACCATTCTCTCCTCTGCTTCCATACCCCCTTCTGCTGTCATACCCTCTTCTGGCGCTTCTTCCGCATATGCTGCTTCCTCTGCTGTTTCTGCAATAGCTGCTGTATCTGCCGCTTCCATCATAGGTGCCGCTGCATCCGACGCTTCGTCAGCCGCCTCTGCTGTTGAATAGCTTTTACTTGTATTTATCTTTCCTAAAACCAAAAACGCCGGCAGAATAACAATCACACATATGGCTGCTGCCACCACCGTTTTATATTTTGAAAAATAAAAAATTGCTCTATTATGATCCGCCTGCGATTTCTTTCCGGTTATCACTTCCTGAATTTCTTCTGCTCCAGTTTCTCCTATGCTTTCCTTTGCTTCACTGCTCTTTGAGGTGATGGTCTTTGAGCTAAGTCCTGCTTCAATACGGTCCCAAAGGTCCGGCAGGTCATTCTCAGCCAGAGCTTTGTATTCTTGTTCAAAATTCTTACTCATATCCACACCTCCTTAGCTTTTTGATTGCATTCTGGTACTTCCACGTGACGGTTCCCATAGGAATGCCCATAATCTCCGATATTTCCTTAAAGGTCAGCTCTCCCAAAACCTTCATGCTGACAACCTGCCGCTCTCCCGGCTTAAGCAGAGCCAAAGCATCCTCAACCGACATACTCTGTACCACTTCGCCTTCCACGTCCGCAGGACTTTTGGCAGCTCCGACCATGCCGGGACGCTCCTCTTCCTCTGCTTCACTTTCAACATCCTGAAGCATGGCAGTCAGTTCTTCCCGCCTGTGCTTTCTCAAAAAGTCAATTGCCATATTCCTTGCCATAGCAGCAAGATAGCCTTTGTGTCCGGTACCAGGCTTAAACTGCTCCGCCCTGTCCCACAGTCTGATGAAAAATTCGCTGGCCACATCCTCGGCATTTTCCCTGGACTGCAGGATTTCATAGATAATTCGGTATATATATCCTAAGTAATTTTCATAAATTTTCTTAAGACCCTCTTTATCCCCGTGCACCATCAGCCGCATAGCTTCCTCAAATTGATGATCTGTCACGGTTTCCTCCCTCTCTGTGTTATAAGATACGTTTTCAATTAACATAATTTATGGTTTTTCTATCAAAAACAGGACAAGCAACTTATCATTGCATTGCCCTGCTTTCTTATTTAGTCATTTTCGCTTACAGTGCCTTAATTCTGTCCACAGCCTCAACCGTATTTTCATAGCTTCCGAATGCTGTCAGTCTAAAATAAGTTTCACCGCTGGGTCCAAAGCCCGAACCGGGAGTTCCAACCACGTTGGCATTCTCAAGCAGATAATCGAAAAATTCCCAGCTTGTCATGCCCTTAGGCGCTTTAAGCCAGATGTAAGGTGCATTTACACCGCCGGAAACAGTATAGCCTGCACTCTTTAATCCCTCTAAAATATATTTTGCATTGTTCATATAGTAAGCAACCTGCTTCTTTAACTGTTCCTTACCCTCAGGAGAATAAACAGCCTCTCCTGCACGCTGCACAATATAGGGCGCTCCGTTATATTTAGTTCCGTGCCTTCTTGCCCACAGGGAATGAAGCGCCACGTCCCCGCACTTAAGATCCTTAGGAATTACTGTATAGCCCAGACGAACTCCGGTAAAGCCTGCATTCTTGGAGAAAGAATGCAGCTCAATGGCACAGGTTCTTGCACCCTCACACTCATAAATGGAATGAGGTACATCCTCCTCAGAAATATATGCCTCATAAGCAGCATCATAAATAATCACAGCGCCCACTTTGTTTGCATAATCAACCCATTCCTGAAGCTGAGATCTGGTAATGGTCGAACCGGTAGGATTGTTGGGGAAGCACAGATATATCAAATCCGGTGTTTCCTTAGGAAGCTCAGGAGCAAAATTATTTTCTGCAATGCAGGGCATGTAGATCACATCACTCCATGTCTCCTTTGCAGCATCATATACGCCCGTTCTTCCTGCCATAACATTGGTATCCACATATACAGGATAGACAGGATCACATACTGCTATCTTGTTATCCACACTGAATATTTCCTGAATATTTCCGGAATCACACTTGGCACCGTCAGATACGAATATTTCATCTGCTGCAATATCACAGCCTCTCGCCTTATAATCATTCTCCGCAATGGCATTTCTTAAGAACTCATAACCCAAATCCGGTGCATAGCCCCTAAAGGTCTCTGCCTTCGCCATTTCGTCCACCGCACCGTGAAGGGCTGTAATAATAGCCGGTGCCAGAGGCTGGGTTACATCCCCAATGCCCAGCCGGATAATTTTCTTGTCGGGATTAGCCTGTGCATAGGCATTTACCTTTTTTCCAATGGTGGAAAAGAGATAGCTTCCCGGAAGCTTTAAGTAATTGTCATTGATTTTAAACATGTATTTACTCCTCCTGTTTTCCGCAGCTTTTCGCAGATTGTTTCCCTGCATGTATTTTTACAGTTCAATTTCACCCTCAAACACCGTGGTGGCAGGCCCCGTCATATAAACTAAATTGGTCTGACGGTCCCACTGAATCTGCAAATTTCCACCTAATAGTTTAACAGTTACCTGCTCCTTCGTCAAACCATTTAATACTGCCGCCACTACACTGGCACATGCTCCGGTTCCACAGGCAAGAGTTTCACCCGTTCCTCTCTCCCAGACACGCATCTCAATCGTCTCATCATCCAAAACCCGGATAAATTCCGTGTTAATACGGTTGGGAAATCTTACATAATTTTCAAATTCAGGCCCAATTTTTTCAAGAGGTAAATCCGCCACGTGATCCATAAAGATTACTGCATGGGGATTTCCCATTGACACACATGTCATTTCGTATACTGTACCCTCTACCTCCAGTCTCTCCGCTATTGCTTCCTCCCTGTCACAAATTACTGGAATATCCTTTGCTTTCAAAATAGGGGCTCCCATATTGACCTTTACAGTCGATACCTTTCCGTCCGCTATATTCAGGTCAAGATATTTTATTTTTCCACAGCTTATAATGCTGATACTTGTTTTACCGGTCAGCCCCTTATCATAAACAAATTTTGCGACACAGCGTATTCCGTTTCCACACATTTCCGCCCTGGAGCCGTCCATGTTATACATTTCCATCTCAAAATCCGCTTCCGCAGAGGGATTAACAAAAATCACCCCGTCTCCGCCAATTCCGAAATGTCTGTCGCTTAGCCTTCTTACAAGCTGCGGCTTTTCCTCCACCGGAATCATTTCCTTAGAACCGTCTACATAAATGTAATCATTTCCGCAGCCGTGCATTTTGGTAAATTTCATATGGGTTACCACCTTTCACATATCAGCAAAGAATTATCAGATGCCACTCCTGTTTCAATAAATATATTTTACCACATTTTTTCATATCCTAAATGATCTTCTTTGCGGTTTGCTATGCAAAAAGTGCTATTCCTTACCAGCAAATAATTACTTTAAACAAATCCCCGTCTATTTCTATGTTTAATTTTCCTCCCTGCAATTCCACAAAGCTTTTTGCAATGGCAAGTCCTAATCCGCTTCCTTCCGTATTTCGTGAGCTGTCTCCCCTTACGAAACGCTCCGTCAGGCTTTCCGGCGTAACGGAAAGCTCGGCCTTAGACATGTTTTTCAATTCAATCGAAATTCCCTCTCCTGTCTTTTCGGCATTGACATACACACGGGTTCCCGGCATAGCATACTTAATGATATTGGTATACAAATTTTCAAAGATTCTATAGGTCTTCTGGCTGTCCAGCCTTAGTATCACCTTTTCCTCCGGCATACGGAAGCGGAAAATCAGGTTTGCATCCTCTGCCTTATCCTCATACTCCAAATAAACCTGCCGCATCAAATTACAAATATCCACATCAGCCGGGTGAAGTGTTACGTTCCCGCTGCTTGCCTTGCTGACCTCAAACAAATCCTCAATCAATGTTTTCAATCTAAATGCCTTCTTCTCCAGCACCGCCAGATATTCCTTCTGCTGCTCCTTAGTGATACTCTCATCCTTTAAAAGCTCAATATAGGTGGTTATTGCGGTAAGGGGTGTTTTCAGGTCGTGGGACACATTGGTGATCAGCTCGGTTTTCATCCTCTGACTCTTAACCTCCTCCTCCACCGCTTTGGAAAATCCGCTCTGAATTTCAGAAAGCTCCTGCTTATAGGACTCAAATACTCCCCAGTCTCCATCAAATTCCGTCTGCAGATTACCCTTTGCAATGGATTTCGTAGCAGTCAAAAGGCTGCGGTATTGCTCCTGAATCCTCTGAACATACTTTTTCAATGCAATATACAGGATAATCGAATAGATAACAAGCGCCGCCCATCCAAACATCCACATCATGCATACCGCTGCCAGAACGACAAAATTGAGCGCCACCAGCTTAAAAATAACTTTGTTAGACTTTTCTCCCAAATCTACATGCAGAATCTCATCCTTAAATGCACAGATCTTCTTCTTTCCAAAACGGCACACTCTGCTCAAATACTTCCACAACAGGCTTCTTTCCCTGATAAACTCTCCGGGCCCTAACTCATGAATCTCTCCAAGGGTAGTGACCAGATAATACCACACTCCAAAAACCACGATAATGAACAGCAGATTCACAAGATAACTGATTACATCGGCTCCTCCCGAGGTCATCCGTGTCGTCAAATCCTCTATCAACCCTCTAAAATATCCCGCATTGGTACAATAAACCATTCGCAGCGTCAGCTCTGACATAAGAGAAATCCAAAACAGCATCATCAACAGCACAAGCTCTAAATGTACTTTAGTCCCTATCCACTTATGAGCCCTATAACGCTTCCATCTGGGAAGGAGAAATGCTATGATCCCCAGTACCACCATAAACCATTCCATAACAGTGTTAGTCCCAATCACGTAATAGGCCTGCTCTTCCATATATCTGTAGCTGCTGTCCAAATAAGAGCTTCCATTTACGGAACTCAAGGCTTCCTTTTGAATCTGGGTAAGGGCATAGCAGACTGTCATTCCTTTCAGGCCGTTTTCTATCTTTACCTGAGCTTTCCTTCCGTCATCATTTTGCCAATAAAAAGCATCTCCATCATGCCAACCCTCAAGGTATGTTTCATTAAAAAAAGCCTGTTCCAGCTTTTTCCTCTTCATGACACTTTGCACATTCCTTAGCAATTCCTCGGAATTTTCTCCCTTTACCCACACATTCTCCAGGTATCCTGCATCATCAAAAGACATTTTAATATAGTAAGGATACATGTCTGTCAGTCCGCTATCTGCCTGATCCGTTCCCAGCCTCTCTATCTCATTTCCGGTATTGCCAATGCGCTTCCCTGTGGCATTGTCTACCGCACAATAATCCAGGGCCCTGGCAATCCCCTCCAGCATATGCACCTCATAGGACTCCATAAGCTCATCCATATCGGTACATACCGCCTCGCTCCAGCCTTCCTCGTCCGAATTAAGACTCTCCATTTCCCCACCGTCAGCATAATCCACCCCGCCTTCGTCCATGTACTCCACTTTCTGAAGAAACAGATCGCAATACCGCAGGCTTTCTCCCTGCACCTTTTCCGCAAGCTCCTTATACAGAACTCTGTTTCCCCAATATAGCTCCGTAAGAAAGCTTTCACTGCTTAACACATTGCCTGCATACTCCGCAGCACGCTTTCCAAACATGGGATATAATGCACTAAAGCCAACAGATGCGCACAGAACCAAAATGACTGCTATTAAAAGGCTCAAATTATGATTGTTTTTCGATTTTGTATCCAACGCCCCACACCACCTTTAAATATTTGGGTTCTCTGGGATTAACCTCGATTTTCTCCCGGATTTTTCTGATATGTACCATAATAGTATCTGTATTGATTGCCTGCTCGTTCCAGACCCTCTCATAAATCTCCTCTGCGGAGAACACTCTTCCGGGGTTTTTCATAAGAAGAAGCAGTATCTTAAATTCAAGCGGCGTCAGCTTCACCTGATTACCATCCACAAACACCTCAACTGTATCTTCATTTACCTCCAAGCCGCCGGTTACATAGATTTTGTCGTTTTGCTTCTTTCCATCTACCATTTCCAAAAATTTCCCGTAGCGCCTTAAATGGGAATTGACCCTTGCCAGCAGCTCCATAGTGGTAAAAGGCTTGGTCACATAATCATCTGCTCCCATATTCAGCCCCATGATCTTATCAACCTCCTCCGACTTGGCTGAGAGCATAATCACGGGAAATTCGTATCCCTTTTCCCGTGCCCGCATGATCATGGTGATCCCATCCATTCTGGGCATCATCACATCTACTATGGCAAGATGAATCTCCTGCTTCTCCATCTGTTCAAGTCCCTCTACTCCATCAGCTGCCTGATAAACCTCATATCCCTGATTTCGAAGATATATTTCAATCCCTTCTCTGATTTCCTTATCATCCTCAACAATTAATATATGATACACTTCCATTTTCCTCCCTCGCTTCGTACCTTAGTATACCATATCCACCATTTGGTTCCTATGAAGATTATCATTTCTTTTTTGATATTCCCAGAGAACTGCCCGGTAATATTCCTCCGCTTTTCTTGCAATATGGCTGTACTCATACCCGCATGCGGTATCTACAGCACCCTGCCTGAGGATATCCAGCTCCTTTTTCTCCAAAATATCCATAAGCTTCCATGCAAAGGCCTGCTGCGCAGCTCTTCTTTCTGTCTTTTCCTCTCCTGACATCTGTGTCATATATCCGTTGACTCCATTTCTCACTATATCCTCCGTTCCGGTAGCCTCAAGTGCCAAAACCGGCGTCCCCGCTGCCATGGCCTCCAGCAGAACAATTCCCTGTGTCTCCGACCTTGAAGTAAAGAGAAACAGCTCCGATGCTCTGCAATAGTTTTTAATTTCTTCATTAGGTATTTTTCCTGTAAAGATAATCTCCTCAGATAATCCAAGCTCCTTCGCTTGCCGAATGAGTGTTGACCGATATGGTCCATCACCGATTAACACCAGCTTGAAGTTTGATCCTGCTGCCTGCTTATATAACCAAAGGCTTTCCAGTAGAAATTCCAAATTTTTCTCCTTTGCAAGCCTTGCCACCGTACAAAAAAGATGCTCTCTTCCACCTGAAAGGCTTTTCCTAAGTTTCATGGCTGCTTCCTCATCAGGCCTAAAGCTGTCCTGCAAAATTCCTGTGGGAAGCACTCTTATAGGTGCACTGATCCCGATATTCCCCAGATATTCACCAATATGAGGAGTGGGCGCAATCACCAATGAGCAGCTCTTCAGCCTGTGCCGTAAATACATGGGCATAGCCTTCTTCAATCCCGGCATACCGATATAATGAAGGTACTGCTCATATCTGGTATGATAGGTAAACACCAACGGAACCTGATATTTCCATGACAGAAAGCATGCCATGCTGCCGATCATCATAGGATGATGCACATGGATCACATCAAAATTTCCCTCACGAAAGCTTCTCTCTATCCGTGGATCAAGGCTGTTAGGCAGGGAAGCTCCTCCTGCAATCCCCCGAAGAAGAGAACCGTATCTGATTACATCCTCTTCCTGCTGCTGATCGTCATAGCTGGGTGCAAAAACCACAACCTGATGCCCCAGGGCCTTAAGCCCTTCGGCGAGCCTCTCTATGGAAATCGGTACTCCCGCAAGAAAAGGCTTATAATTATTCGTCATCATTGCAATTTTCATATTAATAATCACACCCTTCCCGTTATTCCAAATATTGAAAAACCGCATCGCCTAATAAATACCCTGCTCCCACAAATGTTAGATTCCAGACCAAAATTCCCAGAGCAGAGCTTACCGTATACCGTATCAAATTCATCCTTGATACCCCTGCCGGAATAGAAATCAGTGTCCTGATCATTGGAATCAGCTTGCTTACAAAAATCCCCACGCTGCCTTTTCGTCTGACCCATTCCAGCTTTTGTTCAATTACAGGACGCTGCTTTGGAAATTTGTCCAAATACCTTTTCAGCACAAATTCGCCGCCCGTATATCCTACCCAGTACAGGATCAGGCTTCCCGTAAGTCCTGCCGCCACCGTGATTAGAATTGCAGCCACAAAGCCAATGTTTCCCTTAGCCGCCCATATGCCGGCAAGCGGCATAATAATTCCCGCAGGAAATCCCGGTAAATTCAAATATTCAAGCAGCACAATCACGAAAATCGCAATTCCGCCGTACCTTGCAAAATATTCCATAATTACTTCAACCGTCATATTCTACGTCCTTCCTCTTCTATTGCCGTTTTCGCAGCTTTCTAAAATTCTTTGATGCACTTTTTCACTATATATAACGGGGAAAGCTTTCCATCTGCTTCATTTATTTTCCAAAACATCCCTGCTCTTTATCTACTACATTACCCCGGGAATCTAAACAGGAACTGGATACAGTTCTTAAATATTTCTAAAGATTTGCGTAAAAAAGACACCCCTTAAACCTGTAAAGTTTAAGAAGTGTCCCTTTTCTCCCTGATAATTTCCAAAATATATCAGCTCTTCATCATGGTAAGTACCATTTGGGCTGTTTCCACCATATTGGTTCCGCTGTCCATACTGCACTTTTGAATATACCTGTGTGCCTCCTCCTCGGACATATGATTTCTGTTCATAAGCACCTCTTTGGCTTCCTTGATCAGCTTTAATTCCTCTGCATTCCGTTCTCTGGGACCGGATCTGCACTTTCTCCTGCGTCTTTCGATCCCCTGGATCATCATATCAACCGTATTAATGAAATCATGAACCTTCAGCGGCATGGACAAACACATAATACCGCCTTCTATCATTCCTCCGGCTATAATGGTCTGGGATGCCATAAGAAGCATTTCAAAGCCAAAGGGGAGATCCTCATACAGCTGGGAATATATCATATCGGCAAGCTTATACCCGCATATCATAACTCCGCCGTTTAGTCCGTCGGCAAGGGCAATTGCCTGCGCCCCCGTAGTGCATATTCCCGACACTGTTATACCATTTCTTACAAGCAGATTTTTTAAGTTTTTGGCATCATCCACTTTAGGGAGGACTACAATTACGCCTGTCATGCGCACATCACCTCATCTCCTCCAAAAAATATGCCTAAAACTGATTGAGATATTGATTGATTTCCCAGTCTGTAACCTGAGATCGATAATTTGCCCATTCCGCTTTCTTGGCTTCAATATACTTGGAGGAAACATGCTTTCCTAAAACCCCCTGCACAAACTCATCCTTTTCCATTTCATTGACTGCTTCAATCAATGTGCCGGGAATTGCTTCAATTCCAAGCTCCTTTTTCTCCTCTGACGTCAATTCAAAAATGTTGCAGTCTACGCTTGCAGGCGGCTCAATCTTATTTGCGATACCGTCAAGTCCGGCCCGGAGGCATACTGCCAGTGCAAGATAAGGATTGGCTGAAGGATCCGGACAGCGCAGTTCAATCCGTGTCCCCTCTCCTCTTGCAGCCGGAATACGAATAAGAGGGCTTCTGTTCGTTGCGCTCCATGCAATATATACCGGAGCCTCATAACCCGGCACCAGACGCTTGTAGGAATTAACCAGCGGATTAGTGATAGCTGTCATTCCCTTCATATGCTTGATAATACCGCCAATAAAATAATATGCTTCCTTACTTAAACCTAATTCATCGTTTGGATCATCAAATACATTTTTTCCATCCCGGGAAAGAGACATGTTGATATGCATACCGGAACCGTTTACGCCGAATTTGGGCTTAGGCATAAAGGTTGCATGAAGACCGTGTCTCTTGGCAATGGTTTTCACCGCAAGCTTAAAGGTCATAATATTGTCTGCGGTTGCAAGTGCCTCATCATATTTAAAATCAATTTCATGCTGCGCAGGAGCTACCTCATGATGAGATGCCTCAATCACAAATCCCATATCCTCAAGGGTAAGCACCATATCTCTTCTGGCATTCTCCCCAAGGTCTAAAGGACCTAAATCAAAATATCCGGCCTTTTCATGGGTCAATGTGGTAGGCAGTCCGTTTTCATCCGTATGGAAAAGGAAGAACTCACATTCCGGCCCAACCTCAAAGACATAGCCCATATCTGCTGCTTCTTTAATAGCACGCTTTAATATATACCTGGGATCTCCCTCGAAGGGATCGCCGTTTGGACGGTACACATCACAGATCAGTCTTGCCACCTTGCCCTGCTGAGGCCTCCATGGGAAAATTTCAAGTGTGCTCAAATCAGGATAAAGATACATATCCGATTCTTCGATTCTTACAAACCCCTCAATGGAGGAACCATCAAACATGCATTTGTTATCCAGTGCCTTTTCAAGCTGACTGGCTGTGATTGCCACATTCTTTAAGCTTCCGAACATATCCGTGAACTGCAGCCTGATGAACTCCACATCTTCATCATTCACAAGGTTCATGATATCTTCCTTTGAATAATTCTTCATCATAGTATTCTCTTCCTTTCTCTTATCCTTAATCCCCTGAAAACATTATAACCTGTAAAGGCGCTCATACATCAGCCGGACATACAGCCAGACCAATATATGAACGCCTTTGTTCCGTTACATGATAACAGTCCTTTTGTGCGTTTGTCAATACCATATTTCCAATTCAAGCCCTGTGGGGTAACGGTTCTGCTTTCAGGCATAGCTCGGATACGCTGCTGCTTCTTTGACAATGGCTTAGGACAGTCTTTCGCAGGATTTGAATTGGAACTTACAATTCCTTGCATAAAAGCCCAGCCCCACTAATATGATAATAAAAAGAACGTAACGGGGATATCCTATGAGCTCCAAAACAAAAATCGTTGTACTTCATCTGAAAGAATTAATATATACCGGCATCTTTGCCCTGCTGGGAATATTATTTATCATCCTTCTGATTATCATGTTTGTTCCAAAGGATAAAAAGGAAGCAGAGGCTGTCGAAACCCCTGCCGCTTCCTACGTCCCCGGTATCTATACCACCTCTCTGATTTTAAACGACAGTGCGGTGGATGTAGAAGTTACCGTGGATGAAAATAATATCAACGATATACGTATTGTAAATCTGGATGAAGCCGTAGCCACCATGTTTCCGCTTTTAGAGCCTTCCTTTGATGAATTGGCTAATCAGATTATTCAAAATCAATCTCTGGATAGCATTACATATGCAGATGATAACAAATATACCTCCATGGTGCTTTTAAATGCCATTAAGGCATCCCTTGAAAAGGCTGCCCCATCACCTTCCGCAAGCCCTACAGCTTCTCCAGCTGTTCCATCCAAATCCTGACACATGAATCTGACGGCATCCTGAGGTCTCCTCTGGGAGATAGGGCAACACTTCCCACCTTGGGGCCGTCAGGCAGACAGGATCGCTTAAACTGCTGGGAAAAGAACCGCTTGTAAAAGGTTCTAAGCCATTTCAAAATCACTTCGTCCTCATACTGTCCCGCAAAGGAGAGCTTTGCAACACGATAGACCTTCTCCGGTGGAAAGCCGCATCTTAACATATAATATAGGAAAAAGTCGTGAAGCTCATAAGGTCCTACCAGATCCTCCGTTTTCTGACTGATCTTTCCGTCCACAGGCGGCAAAAGCTCAGGGCTGACCGGCGTATCCAGCACGTCTAAAAGCACTGCCCTTAATTCCTCCTCGTTACAGGTATCTGCATAGTACTGTACCAGATGGCGCACCAGTGTTTTGGGAACGCCGGCATTTACGCCGTACATAGACATGTGATCACCGTTATAGGTTGCCCAACCAAGAGCAAGCTCCGACATATCTCCCGTACCGATCACCAATCCATTTTCCCGGTTGGCAATATCCATCAAAATCTGGGTTCTCTCTCTGGCCTGACCATTCTCATAAGCCGCATCATGTTTATCCATATCCTGCTTCATGTCCCTGAAATGAATCGTCACAGCTTCCTTAATATCGATCTTATCAAGCGCAGCTCCTAAAACCTCCGCAAGCTTGCATGCATTATCATAGGTTCTGCCCGTAGTTCCAAAGCAGGGCATAGTCACTGCTCTGATATTCTTTCTCTCTATACCAAGCATATCAAAGCTTCTGGCAGTTACCAAAAGCGCCAGGGTAGAATCCAGACCGCCTGACACTCCAATCACCGCACACTTACAACCGGTATGCTCAAATCTCTTTTTAAGCCCCATGGATTGTATGGAAAGGATCTCCTCACAGCGCTTATCCCTCTCACTTATATCTGCAGGCACAAAGGGCATACAGGGAAAGCTTCTTGAAAGAGGCGTCTTTGTTACCTTAAGGTCAAAAGGAACCACCAGATAATGAGACTCCCCGTCAGAACCAAAGGTGTTCATTCTTCTGCGTTCCATGCGAAGCCTTGCGATATCAATATCTCCATAAATAATTTGATTTTCAAAGCGCTTGGCTTCCTGGAGTATGGTTCCGTTTTCCGCAATTATATTATGGCCGCCAAACACTAAGTCCTGGGTGGACTCCCCTTCCCCGCTGCTGCAATATACATAACCGCAGATCAGCTTGGCACTGGCGGATTTCACCAACAGCTCTCTGTAGGCGTCCTTGCCGATGGTCTCATTGGAGGAGGACAGATTCACCAAAACCGTAGCGCCTGCCATTGCATGGGATATTCCCGGAGCCTTGGGCGCCCAGATATCCTCGCAAATCTCACAGCCAACCAAAAGCCCCTCCATTCCCTCTGCTTCCATCAGAATATTAGTTCCGAAGGGAACCTCCTTCCCGTCAAAAAGCAAAGCTGCCGGTTCCTTGTTTCCGGGGTGGAAATGCCTCGTCTCGTAGAATTCTCCGTAAGAAGGAATATATGTTTTAGGGATAAAAGCAAGTACCTTCCCTTCATGAATGGCCGCCGCAACATTGTAAAGCTTCCCCATCCTTTCAATAGGAAGCCCTACAAACACCAACGCATCCTTTCCCTCCGTATGCTCTGCAATCAGTTTAAGCTGCTCCCTGCAGGAGGAAAGAAGCGTTTCCTGTAAGAAGAGATCACCGCAGGTATAGCCGCAAAGACACAGCTCTGGAAAAACTATAATCCTTGCTCCCTTTGACACCGCCTCATCCATGCAGACGCAAATTCTCTCTCTGTTGTAAACCGTATCCGCCACCTTAAGCTTTGGCGTGGCCGCTGCAGCCTTGATAAATCCATGTTTCATATACTTTCCTATCTGCTTTCTTTTAAAAGCCTCTTAAGCTCCTCCACCGAAAATGTATAGGAGGTATTACAAAAGTGACAATTCACCTCTATATCTTTATTTTCGGAAATCATGTCACTGATTTCCTTATGCCCGATACTGATAATCGCTTTCTCCACACGCCTTTTGTCACAATTACAGAAAAATTGCGCAGGACTGTTATCCACTATTTCCATATCCAGCCCGTCAAGCAATAGCCCCAGCATCTGCTCCGGCGTTTTTCCTTCTTCAAGCACAGTGGTTACCGAAGAAAAGCCTTTCAGATTTTCTTCCAGTTTAGCAATAACCGCCTCATCGGTAAAAGGCATTAACTGTATAATAAAGCCTCCTGCCTGCTTTACCGTATTGTCCTTTTCCATCAGTACGCCTAAGCCTACGCTTGATGGCACCTGCTCGGAAACTGCGAAATAGTAGGTTAAATCCTCGGCAATTTCACCGCTCTGTAATTCAGTCTGCCCTACATAAGGCTCCTTTAATCCCATGTCCTTGATTACCCGCAGCATTCCGTTTCCAATGCCGCCGCCTACATCCAGCTTTCCTGCTGCACTTGGAGGCAGCATGATCTGCGGGTTAATAGCATAGCCCTTCACATTTCCCCTGGAATCTGCAGTAACCGTCATGCCCTTAATAGGGCCGTCTCCGCTGACTTGAAGAGTCAACATATCATTCTCGCCCTTCAGCATGGCTCCCATCATTACCCCTGCGGTAAGCAGCCTCCCTAAGGCCGCACTTACCACCGGACTGGTATCATGTACACTTCTCGCCTTTTCCACCAGTTCCCTTGTAGTCGCAGCAAAAGCCCTGATACCGGCATTTGCCGCAGTTGCCCTGACTATATAATCTGACATCTAGCTGTCCTCCTGCTCTGCTTTCTTGCAAACTTCTCTGGCCACTATATAGATTCTCTCGCTGCATTCAACAGGCTCCTTATGAGTATCCGCATCCAATACAAGCTCTATGCGCATTCCGGCTTTCTCTACATAGTCAGTCATCTCCTCTAAGCTATAGCCTCTTTGGAAATGGGTTTCCGTAAACCGCCTGAACAACTCCCCTTCCCTTGCAAAAACAGTCAGGTCGTATTCATTAATATGCTGCTTTTCATGGTAAAGGTTTTCCCATATAAAGCTGCAATCCTCCCTGTTTTCCGCAATGGTGGTATCACCAATCACCTGTTCATATTTATATATGGTATTAAAATCAAAAATAAAGATTCCGCCGGGATAAAGATAATTGTTCACAAGACAAAAGGTTTCCAGTACCTCTTCATCCTCCAGAAGATAATTGACCGAATCGCAGACGCTGATTACCGTTCCCACCGTACTGTACAGATCCAGGTCTCTCATATCCTGACACAGATAAAGGATGTCGCTTTCCTCCTGCTCCCGCTTGGAAAGGGCAATATTCAGCATTTCCTGCGACATATCCACCCCAATCATATCATAGCCCTTCCGGTAAAGAAGCTCTGTCAAAGTTCCTGTTCCGCACCCTAAGTCCAGCACAAGATTTTTCTCCGTATCTAAAAGCTCCCTTTCAGAAGCATCCTTATCATAAAATGCTTCTCCACGGCCTTTATCAGGCGTCTCTTTATCCCTTCTGACAGGCTTTGACACTCCGTATCTTTCAATCAATCCCGCCAGGAAATCAGCCCACTGCTGATAAGGCACATCATCCATAAAAATATCATAAACACTTGCAAAATCCGTATAAGCTTCCAACTAATTAATCTCCCAGCTTCATAGCAACAATAAAACCGATCACGAAGGTAACGATGCTTACCACCACACTGACAACCGAAACAGATCCAACCCCTATCATCATTAGAACTGCAAAGGGTGAAGCCACGATCAGTCCGATAATTGCCCAATATGCCTGAAGCGGAAACTTTTCAAAAATAATTTCAATCAGCTTTGCAATAGCAAAAATTCCTACAACAATACCGATACCTGCCGGTACCAAAATGCCGCATCCGGCAAGAATGCCCTGCATGTCAAAGGATACAAGGGCAGTTACAAAATCCTTGATGGCACTTACAATCGGATTATAGTATCCCAAAAGCAACAGCATCATAGAACCGCTGACACCGGGAATTACCATAGTAGCAGAAGCAATGATACCAACCACAAACAGCTTCACACAGGACCACAGACTAAAGGTTAAATCTGCTGCACTTCCTTCCTTTTCTCCTATAGCCGCCAGGCCTACCACCACCGCAAAGAAAATCAAAAAGGGAATAATATAACTAATCTTTATCCCTTTTCCCTTGACCTTACCCCAGACGGCAGGAAGACCTCCCACAATCAAACCAATAAAAAGACAGCTTGTCTGAAGGGGGAAATGCTCAAACGCAGGCTCAATAAGAAAGGAAAGACCTACCAGTGCAATTGCCATACCAATAAAAATAGGAATTAGAAATTTCATACTTTTCTTAAATTCTGAAAAAAGATGCGTTATACAATAGATCAGCTTATCATAAATCCCCATGGAAACCATCATGGTTCCTCCGCTGACTCCCGGAATAATATTGGCAACTCCGATTACAATACCCTTTAAAACATTTTTAATCATTATCTCTCTCCTTCAAATAATTTGTTAAAAATTTTACCAGCCTGCTCATCTGTTCATCCGTGCCAATGGTAATGCGCAGATGATTGCTGATTCTAGGCTTATTCCAATATCTCACATAAATGTTGTGCTCCTTGAGAGCCTTAAAAATCTCTGCTGCCGGAACACTCTCATGAGTGACAAACAAAAAGTTGCTTTTGGAATCCGTAAACCGAAAGCCCAAGCTGGCCAGCTGCTGCTTGGTCCACTCTCTTGTTTTAATGATTTTTCCTACTATTTCCTTAAAATATGCATCATCCCTGACCGCCGCCGTACCGGCTTCAATGGAAGGCATGTTCATGGTGTAAGAATTAAAAGAAAACTTCACATCCTTCAAATAACCGATCAGCTTTTCATTGGCAATGGCATAACCGATCCTGATACCTGCCATAGCCCTGGACTTTGAAAAGGTCTGCACTACCATCAGATTGTCATATTTCGAAATAAGCGGCAGCATGCTTTTACAGCCAAAATCTACATATGCCTCGTCAATAATCACCACAGAATCCGGATTGGCAGCAACGATTTCCTCCAATACCTCCGTGTTTTCCGGCACACCGGTAGGCGCATTGGGATTGGGAATAATAATTCCGCCATTTGGCTTCAGATAATCTTCCTTTTTAATCCGAAATTCCTCATCTAAGGGACAGACCTTCCACGGTATCCTAAATACCTCTGCCCATACATCATAAAAGGAATAGGTGATATCGGGAAAAAGAATGGGCTTGTCCCCGTTAAAAAAAGTCATAAAAGACATGGCAAGCACATCATCCGAGCCTACCCCCACAAAAATCTGCTCCGGTTTCACGCCATAGTATTGTGCAAGTGCACTCACCAGCTTTTCCGCATTCATATCTGGATACAGCCGAAGTTTTTCGCAGTCAAGCTCCTTCATAACTGCCGAAACGCCCGGTGCCGGAGGATATGGACACTCATTGGTATTTAATTTAATCACGCCTTCCGTCTTAGGCTGCTCGCCGGCAACATAAGGCGTAACCTTTCTTACATTCTTTTCCCACTTTGCTTCTGTCATTATACCTGCATTCATAACCGCTCCTGCTTTTATTTTCAGACTTCGCCTCTAATGGTAACATTATCCGACTTTTACTGCAAGTCCAAAGCCTTAAATTTGTGTCCAAAGC
>JAUNGK010000034.1 GCA_030524555.1 Bacillota bacterium
GCGGATAATACCTTGTTTTGATATAAGCAGCTTGATCTGATACCGCATCGTGCAGGACGCAAACCTTATTTAACCGTTCATCCTTTACTAAATATCCCTCCAGAGTTTCTTCCTTCTCGATTTTGCCCTTTACAAACAACTGATAGAACTTGCGAATATTCCGATGGCGAATCAGTTCATTCATTTTTTGGCTTCCCGGAAGGGATTTAGCGCCGATTACAAGCCCACACGTATTGCGGTCAAGCCGGTTGCAGATGGAGGGCTTAAAGGTGGCAAGCTGCGCCTTGTTAAGGGAACCGGAAGAAAGCAGATAACCGATCATCCATTCATTAAGAGAGAGATCTGCTTCCCTGGATTTTTGTGACAAAATACCCTCAGGTTTATTCATAACCAATATATTCTCATCTTCATAAATAAGAGAAATCCCTTGAAGTTCCTGATAGGCCTTTTCAAATTCATTTAAGGCGGGAGAGGCATTCTGAAATCCATTTATGGTATCGTCAGAAAGGAAAAAGCTTATCTGATCTCCCATCGACAGCTTTTCTTTTCCCTCTGCCCTCTTACCGTTTAAGGTAATATTCTTTTTGCGAAGCATCTTATACAAAAAGGATGCAGGGGCAAGGGGTAAATATTTATGTAGAAATTTATCCAGCCTTTGTCCGGCCTCGTTCTCTTTAATATCAATCTGATGCATTTAAAATAACCATGTCCTTTTTGCTGATTGAGTTACAGGGAAATATCGTAAAGCGCAATTCTGATTTCGTCATCCCTTGCGGCATCACAGTCCTGATTTTTCTCGTTTAAATTAGAAAGCTGGTCACAATATTTGGAAAGCTCATTGGTAATGGTTATGGTCATATCCTTAAAGCCTGCCTGTTTTAGCATGGTTTCCAAATGATCTCTGCAGCCTGAAAGGTCACATTTAATATCCTCCGTAAAGCCTAAAATAATGTGATCCTCCACTACCATATGGCTTAAAGCGTAATTCTTCTGATAGGAAGTAAAATACATGTCATACATTCCGATCAAATGGCCTTCCGCTTCCTTTATCTGTTTGTATGCACTGTCGCTGCAGCCCTTGGCGCGAATAAAAATAATCATGTTAACAAGGCTTTTGCAGGACGGAAGAGCGCCAAGCACCGCAACTACCGTCAGCAGATTTCTTCTGGTGTGAGTGGTTAGAATCCCGGCGGCAAACAGCGCCAGCGAAATGGCAAAAAAGAGAATAGTACGAAGGATTACCAGTTTTCTCTTTGTATTTATATATCCATAATTTCCTTTTACTGCTTTGTTCAATATATTTCCTCCTGTTTAGTTGTTTTTCTTTTTCTTATGAACGTTTCGGATGGTCTTTTTCTTTGACGGTTTTCTGGTATGTTCATTTTCACCGGTGATCACTGCTTTTCCGGTTCTGGTAATGCGGTGTTCACCGCCCTTAGGCCTTAAGAGACATTTCTTATCATAACCGATCAAATCCATTCGCTCCGCCTTTTGCAGCGCTTCGTATACGAGATCGTAATTTGCAGGGTCCCGGTATTGGATAAGCGCTCTCTGCATAGCCTTTTCATGGGGATTCTGGCATACATATACTTTTTTACCGTCTCTGGGATCAATACCTGTATAATACATTACCGTTGATAAGGTGGATGGTGTGGGATAAAAATCCTGCACCTGTTCCGGCATGTAGCCCAGATCACGAAGGTATTCTGCCAGTTCAATCGCCTCCTTTAAGGTTGAACCCGGATGGGAGGACATCAGATAAGGCACCAGATACTGCTTTTTCTCCAATGACTGATTCAGTTCATAATATTTTTTGACAAATTTATTATATACGCTTTTGGGAGGTTTTCCCATCCGGCAGAGAACCGCATCCGAAATATGTTCAGGGGCCACTTTAAGCTGTCCGCTTACGTGATGCTCCACCAGTTCCCGGAAAAAATCATCCTTTCCCTCTGCTAATAAATAATCAAACCGAATTCCGGAACGGATAAATACTTTTTTTACTCCGGGAAGAGCCCGGAGCTTTCGAAGTAAGGCAAGGTAATCATCATGATCGGCATCCAAGTTTGGGCAAGGGGAGGGATATAAGCATTGTCTGTTCTTACATACTCCGCTTTTTAGCTGTTTTGCACAGGAGGGATGCCTGAAATTGGCGGTTGGACCGCCTACATCATGGATATATCCTTTAAAGTCAGGATCAGCAGTCATTTCCCTGGCTTCCTGCAGAATGGAATCATGACTTCTGACCTGTACAATTCTTCCCTGATGAAAGGTTAAGGCGCAAAAGCTGCAGCCGCCAAAGCACCCTCTGTTGCTGATCAGTGAAAACTTTACCTCCGATATGGCAGGAATGCCCCCTTTAGCTTCGTAAGAGGGATGATAGGTTCTCATATAAGGAAGGGAATAAACATCATCCATTTCTTCCGTAGTTAAGGGCTTTTGAGGCGGGTTTTGTACAATATATATTCCGTTTGGATACGGTTCGGCCAGCGTCTTGGCAGTAAAAGCGTCCGTGTTTTGATATTGAATGCCAAAGCTTTTAGCATACTGAGCGGGATTGGCTTTCATTTCGTCATAGGAAGGAAGCAAAATGGGGTGATAAATTCCTGAAATGTCTCTGGTTTTGTATACGGTCCCGGCAATAAAGGTAATATCCTTTACAGAAATGCCGCTGTCTAAGGCATCAGCAATTTCCACAATACTCCGCTCACCCATCCCGTAAGAAATCAAATCCGCCTGACTGTCCAGTAAAACAGAACGCTTTAGGGAGTTGCTCCAATAATCGTAATGGGCCAGCCTTCTCAGGCTGGCTTCAATTCCGCCTATAATAACGGGGATGTTCTTATATTTCTTTCGAATCATATTGCCGTATACAACAGTGGCGTAATCGGGCCTTTTTCCAATTTCGCCGCCGGGAGTGTAGGCATCTGTGGGACGCCGCTTTTTGGAGACGTAATAATGGTTTACCATAGAATCCATATTGCCTGCTGAAATTAAAAAGGCAAGCCTTGGCTTTCCAAGTGTGCAGATGCTGTTTTCATCCTTCCAGTCCGGCTGGGCAATAATACCAACCGAATAGCCGTGAGCTTCCAGTACGCGGCTGATGATGGCATGTCCAAAGGAAGGATGATCCACGTACCCGTCCCCCGTAATATATACAAAATCCAGTTGCTCTATTCCACGCTCTTCCATATCCTGTTTGGATACCGGCAAAAAGCCTTTTTGATTTCCTGTTGTACTCAATTAAACCTCCTCTGGGAATTAAGCTTTTCCATAATTTCCAGATAATCCTTAATATAGTAATCGGAAAGTCTCTTTTTATCACTCTCCTGATAACGGGAATATTCATCCCAAACGGCACATACACGCATTCCTGCCGCTTTGCCCGCCAAAATACCCGGAACAATATCTTCAAAGACAAGGCAGCGCTTTGGTGTGGCATGGCAGCGCCTTGCCGCCTCTAAATAAACGTCAGGCGCCGGCTTTCCCTTTGCTACATCACAGCTTGTTACAATTCCGTCAAAGTAATCCATTATGCCGTGTACTTGAAGTACATTTTCCACAAGCTCTCTGGAATTACTGCTGGCAATTCCAAGACGGATATTATTTTGATGGCAATATTCCACAAACGCTTGAGCACCCTCTTTTAAGGGAACCTGATGGGTGTACTTATCCCATGCCATTTGGTTCCAGTCACTTTTAATTTTGTCCAGAGTTTCAGGAATATGAAAGCGTTCCTTAAAATATACCGCAGTTTCCGAAAAACTCATTCCTTCGATTTCGGATTGAAGGCCTTCCGGCAGGGGAATTCCATATCTTCCAAGATATTCAATGTCAATATCCCGCCACAGCCACATAGAATCTACCAGTGAACCGTCCAGATCAAACAGCACTGCATCAATATTATTCAGCATAATAATAAAACCTCTTCCTTAGATAGTTCCCGAATGTGCCCCTCCGGCAGAGTTTCGTCTAATATAAGACCTCCCATGGAGATTCTCTTCAGGTAAATCACCGAAGCACCTACTGCCTGAAACATTCGTTTGACTTGATGGAACCTTCCCTCTGTGATGGTGAGATTAAATTCCCGGCTGCCAAGACGTTCCAGTACTGCCGGTTTGGTAAGTTGTCCTTCTCCGATATCGATTCCCCCGGCAAATAAATCTGCCGCCTTCTCCCCAATAGGGCAGTCGGTTTTTACATAATATTTCTTGGCTACATGCTTTTTCGGGGACAGCAGCCGATGTGCAAGCTCCCCGTCGTTGGTAAGTAAAAGCAGACCTACCGTATCCTTATCCAGTCTGCCTACCGGAAAAATATCCTTCACGGGAATTCCTGTCAAATCACCCTGGTTTTGCTTTTTCAGTTCCTCGCTGAGAAGATCAAGAACCGTGCGCTGGTGAGCGTCTCTGGTGGCCGAAAGGATTCCTGCCGGCTTGTTCATCATGTAATACACAAAGGGCTGATACATGTATCTGCGTCCTTCGCAGATGATCACATCCGAATGTTCATTTACATTTGTATCGGCTTTTTTGATTACCGTTCCGTTTACGGTAACAAGCCCTTTTTTTAAAAGCTCTTTAACCTGACTTCTGGAGCCGATATTCATTTCGCATAATAATCTGTCAATTCTCATACTCATAATAATAACATAAATCACGGCGGGAGCCTATCATGAAACAAAAATTTTCTCTTTATGCTCTGTTTGCCATAGGTCTTACCGGTATTATTCTTGTTTTTCCGAAACAATGTCTTTCGCTATCCTTCAATGGATTGAATCTGTGGTTTACCAAAATGATACCGGCGCTTTTTCCTTTTATGGTGCTTTCCGGCATCATTATTCGGATGAATCTTATTTCGCCGTGCGTCAATATTTTAAAACCAATTCTGGGAAAACTCTTCCGTGTGGATGCGCCCTGCATTTATGGTATGGTGCTTGGTTTCCTATGCGGCTTTCCCATGGGCGCCCATACGGCGGCGGAGTTATATGAAAATAAAATAATTTCCAAAAGAGAAGCTTCATTTCTGCTGGCCTTTTGTAATAACATCGGCCCCGTTTATTTCTTAAGCTTTGTGGTGCCTTCCCTGGAGCTTTCATCCGTAGGGATCAACTTATTCGGTATGTATGGACTTCCCTTTCTCTATGGGCTCCTGCTTCGCTATACCGTATATTCCGGCAATTTATCCTGTGAAACCAAGGAGAATGGCTCCCAAACAAATTCCTGTAGTTTAGCAGCGGCTTTAGATCAGTCTATCGGAAGCGCCCTGCTTAACATTACAAGACTGGGCGGATATATGATTATCTTTAATCTGCTTTTCATTCTTCCGATGCTGTTTACCAGGCTGCTTACGCTGCCCGGACCTTTAAAAACAGCTTTGATCGGCGGTGCCGGCTGCCTGCTTGAAATCACAGGGGGGATCAGTCTGATAGGAGACAGTTCACCTTTATTTGTGCTGTGCGTTCTTCCCTTTGGCGGTTTATCCTGTATTGCACAAACCGGCAGTATGATCAGAAACACCGATTTGTCATTAACGGAATATGTTATGCATAAAATGATCCTTACTGCAATTACCGTTTTATTTTATCTTTTAGCAGCAAATCAATTTTTCTTGCCATAAGGAAGGAAACAAAAATGACAGCAATTAAAATAATTCCAAGAAGCACTATCAGGGGGAGGGGAATTGCCGGGGAAGCTTCCTCTGATTGCACTTCATCCGCATTTTCATATATGGAAATTTCCTGATATGCCTCCTGCTGCTCGCGCAGTGCCTGCTCTTTAGCAAGCTTTGCTTCCCTTTTAAGTCTCTCGGGATCAGGGATTGGATCAATATGAAGAATTTCACTTTCCGTCCACACATCAAAGCCGTTGTAGGCCATAGCCCGCAGCTCTATCTCCTGGTCAAAGGGTACGGTAACCGTGAAGGTATTTTCGGAAAGAGATTTATTCCATTCATCAGGTCTGGGCCATTCCATCAGGTCAGAGTAAGTGTTTCCTCCATTTAGGCTGTAATTATAGTAAAGAATATAACTGTCGTTGTCCTTGGCATTCATATGAACGGTAACCTCACCGGTTTGGGTATTTATGTCCGTCACTTCTATCGTACATATTTCCGGTTCCGTTTCATCAGGGCGTACAATTCCCTCAGGGATGGGAATTTCAGATACCGGATAATCACTGTAATCCACTCCCAGAATATCTGATTTTAAATGAAAATATTTTGCAACTGCAGCAGCATCCATTCGTCCAAATTCCTTAAGCTGCTCTTCTGTTTCCTGCTGATAGAAGGGCTGATCCTTTGGATGATCCAAGTGACAATGCTCTATCAGCGCAGAAGGGATGCCTGCTGCGCTGCAGTATCTTAAAATCCCGTAATAATTTTCATTTCGATCATTAATTCTGGTTTTGATGCCTCTGGAGTACAAACCTAAATCGGTAAATTCTTTCATTTGTATTTCTGCAAAGGCATATCCTTTGGAAAAGTATTCATCTGTGGCCGGAACCCAGACCTCTGAGCCAAACAAATTATGATTGACTGACATATTAAAGTGGAGACAGAAAAGGAAATCCGCATTTTTCTCTGCGGCAAAAAGCGCTCTGTCCTTGATAGTCATATCCACATCAGCATTACGGGTTAAATAAACCGTCACTCCCTGATATTTTTCAAGCTCTTCCTTCATGGCTTCCGCAACAATAGGAGTCATATCTTTTTCGGTGTATTCGTTATATTCTCCGCCCAGATTTTCACCACCATGCCCCGGATCAATCACAATAACAATAGGGCGTGCGGCCTTAGCAGGCTCCACCCACATCCAAAGGCAGGCTGCGGACAGGATAAGGGGTAATGCTGTGATCCATAATCTTCTTTTTTTAGTGCTTTTTTCTTTCATAGTTTTCCCAATCAAAAAATTTATTTATACGACAAAACCGGCCTGCCAAACTGGTAAGCCGGTAAGAATACGTATCTTTTAGATTAAATCCAGACTGATCCCGTCCCCTGAAGCTCCGGTGGAAGGATTGTCTGCCGGAATGTCCTGAGGAATATATTCATCAGCCTCCGGCGGATTTAACTCAACTCTATTGGCATTCACTACATCATTATAATGATTTAATGCGGTAATGAAGCTTTCATAATGCTCATTAGTCATTTTCATTGTTTGAGTCAGCAGATTTTCGATGTTGGCTAAAATATCATCCGTATACTGCATGGCAGCGGCACGCATGTTGTTAGCCTCCATCGTTGCGTTATCCAGAATTTCCTGAGCCTGCTGGCTTGCCTGCTTGACAACTGTGGTTGCCTGCGCATATGCCTGTTGGTAAATTTCATGCTCGCTGATCAACTCGTTGGTATGGATAGTTGCTTCATTAATCAGAGCTTCTGCCTTAGCTCTTGCGTCATTTAAGATTGCTTCCTTATTGCTGATGATCTTTTGATAGCGTTTAATTTCATCAGGCGTTTTCATGCGGAGCTCACGAAGAAGCTCATCAATTTCTTCTTTATTAACGATGATCTTAGTATTGGAAAGCGGCTGATATTTACAACCGTCAATATATGTTTCAATTTCATCGATCAACTGTTCAATTCTGCTGCTCATTCCTGATCCCCCGTTTATTTCGTTTCAAATCCGTATTTCTGGTACACCTGTTTGGCTACAAAATCAGGCACGCACATGGAAATATCACCGTGAAAGCTGGCAATTTCCTTAACACTTGAAGAACTGAGATATGCGTATTCCAAACTGGTAGTAAGAAATGCAGTATCCAGTGCACCGTTTGAAAGCTTGGCATTGGTCTGGGCATTTTGAAGCTCATATTCAAAATCAGTAATAGCTCTCAGCCCTCGTATTACAACGTGAATATTTCTGGATTTTGCGTAATCAACCAATAATCCGCTAAAGGATTCCACCTTTACATTGGGAATATCCTTTACTGCCTCCTGTAATATCTTAACACGTTCTTCAACAGAAAACAATGGAGTCTTTAGTTTATTATTTAAAACACTAACGGTTAATTCATCAAAAATCTGCGCCGCACGCTTTATTACATCTAAGTGTCCGTAAGTAACGGGATCAAAGCTTCCCGGATAAATTGCTGCTTTCATAGCAAGTGGTTACCTTACCTTTCCATAGTGATTAACCGGTCTGACCGGCTCTTTGCACAAAAACATGTTTGTTGGTCTTGTAGTTCTTTTCCCTGACGATTGTTAAACCAAGCTCCTCCACAAAATCAAAGGAGGTATCAAGCTTTGCTTCTATAATCATAAGCGTATTTTCCGTCACATATACCTGATGGGAAAGTGCCCGGAAAAGCTCCTTCTCATAGCCAGCTTCATAAGGCGGATCCATAAAGACAATATCCACTTCGGCTTCGTGAATAGAGGATAATGCCCCAAATACATCCTGTTTCAGCAGTGTAGCACTGTCTGCAAATTTTGTAAAGGCAATATTTTCCTGGATACAGGAAATTGCTTCCCGTGCATTTTCTGCAAAATAGGCGTGTGATGCTCCCCTGCTTAAGGCTTCAATCCCTATTCCGCCGCTTCCTGCAAATAAATCTACGAATATGCATCCGGGTATACGGCCCTGTATTATATTAAACAGTGTCTCTTTGATCCTGTCCGTAGTAGGTCTGGTGCCCGGCCCTTCAGGTGTTTTCAGTTTAAGGCTTCTTGCCCGTCCTGCTATTACACGCATAGCTTGTCCTTTCCGAAAAACCAAATTTATACTCTTATTTTGGTTCCTTTTCCGTCTCTTTTTGCTGTTTTCAGCTTATGAAGGTCTACCTGCTTTTCACGGTAGGAAATAAACTGTTCCCCACCGGTTCTGGTATAATAAACATTTTCCACATGATCCTTCCCCGTAAAGCGCATCCCTCTTACACCAAGAGCGTTTTTCTTCTTTTCAGGTATCTCCTCCAAATCAAACTTTAAAAAATACCCTTCTGCACTTTGCAGAACGATCTGCTTTTGATCGTTTAAAATTTCAACGGATACCACCTCATCATCATCTGAAAGCTTTGTAGCAGCGACGGTTCTTTTGGCTACATCAAATTCTCCTCCGTCCACCACCTTCATCATTGCCTGCCTGGTTACAAAAATCATACGGTAAAGATTTAAACTGGTCTGGCTTGCAGCAGCAACCACAAGCTCCTTTTCACCGTTAAAATTACTGATATTATCAACCGGAATACCTTTATCCCTGAATTTACCGAAAGGAATGTCCATAACCTTTACGGTGTGAAGCTGTCCGGTGTTGGTAAAAAGACAAACCTTACCGGTGTTTTTACAGGTAAAAATAAACTTATTCTCCGTATCGGCAGCCTCTTTGTTCCTTTCATAGGTAGCAAGATCAATAGTTCTGGCATATCCAAAGCGATCCATCAAAAAGATTACTTCCATCTCTTCCGCTTTCTTTTCTACGTAAACTGCTTCTGCCGCATTCTCGATTACCGTCTTTCGAGAGCTTCCAAATTCGCTTCTGATCTGCTCTAACTCATTCATAATAACCTGAGCCATGGAATCGCGTCTGTCAAGAATATCCTCATAGCGGTATATGTTTGCCATGGTTTCCTCGTGTTCATTAATGAGGGCTTCAAGCTCTAATCCGATCAGCTTGTATAAACGCATTTCCAAAATGGCATTGGCCTGCTTTTCGGTGAAGCAAAGCTGGGCTGCCATAATTTTGGATTCCTTGGAACGGAATTTAATACCGTCAACCTTTCCTTCCACCAGACATGCCTTGGCCATGTTTCTGTCCTTGGAGCCACGAAGGATTTCTATCACGAGGTCAATGACATTACATGCCTTAATGAGTCCCTCCTGTATTTCCTTTCGCTCCTGTTCCTTGGCAAGCAGTGTAGTGTACTTGCGGGTGGCAACCTGAAACTGAAAGTCAACATTATGCTTAATGATCTGCTTAAGACCCATAATTTCCGGTCTTCCGTCCGCAATCGCAAGCATATTGACTCCAAAGGTATCCTCCAAACGGGTCTTTTTGTACAGCATGTTGATGAAATTATCTACATCCGCATCCCTCTTAAGTTCTATGACTATACGGATGCCCTCCTTTGAGGATTGGTTGGAAATATCAACAATATCCTGTGTCTTTTTCGTCTCGGAAAGAGCTGCCACATCCATTAAAAATTTAGAAATGTTTGCGCCTATCATGGGGTAAGGAATTTCACTGATAACCACATTGGTTTTGCCGGCCTTTCCCTTTTCGATATCTACCTTTCCTCTGACTTTGATTTTGCCTACGCCGGTTTCGTAAATTTCTAAAAGCTCATCTTTATTGATAACGATGCCCCCGGTAGGAAAATCAGGGCCTTTTATATATTTCATCAGACCTTCGGTAGTTATGGTCTCATCCAGCATATAGGCCTTGACTGCGTCTGCTACCTCGCCTAAATTATGAGGCGGTATGCTGGTTGCCATACCTACTGCAATTCCTTCGGAGCCATTGACAAGCAGATTGGGGATTTTTACGGGAAGCACGGAGGGCTCCTTTTCCGTCTCGTCAAAATTAGGAATAAAATCCACTACATCCTTGTCTAAATCCGCAAGAAAGGCTTCCTGGGTAACCTTTTCAAGTCTTGCTTCCGTGTAACGCATAGCAGCGGCACCGTCGCCCTCGATATTGCCAAAATTGCCGTGGCCGTCAACAAGAGGAAGTCCTTTTTTAAAATCCTGAGTCATAACCACAAGTGCATCATAAATAGAACTGTCCCCGTGAGGATGATACTTACCCATGGTATCACCTACGATACGTGCACTTTTTCGATAGGGCTTGTCATATTTAATTCCCAGCTCATGCATGTCATACAAAACACGCCTCTGAACAGGCTTAAGCCCGTCTCTTGCATCGGGAAGCGCTCTTGCAATAATGACACTCATAGCATAATCAATGTAGGATTTCTGCATAACCTCAGAGTACTCGGTTTTAATGATCTTTTCTTCCATTTAATGTTCAATCCTTTCCTGCTATACATCCAGCTCCGCATCCCGTGCGTGTTCATAGATAAAAGCCTTTCGAGGCGGCACTTCAGTGCCCATCAGCATTTCCGTTACCTCAGAGGCCATACGTGCATCCTCGATCTCTACCAGCTTTAATATTCTGGTTTCAGGATTAAGAGTGGTTTCCCAGAGCTGCTGGGCATCCATTTCCCCTAAACCTTTATATCTTTGCAGAGTAAAAGAACCTTTATGCCGTTTACGATATTGCTCCAGTGCCTTATCATCATACAGATATTCTTCCTCTCCCTTGCTGGGCATTGCCTTATAAAGGGGAGGCATGGCAATATATACGTGTCCTTCATAAATAAGCTCGGGCATAAATCGATAAAAAAGCGTAAGAAGCAGGGTGGAAATATGCGCTCCATCCACATCCGCATCGGCCATAATAATAATTTTGTTATAACGAAGCTTTGTAATGTCAAAATCATTGCCGTAGCCTTCCGAAAAACCACAGCCGAAGGCGTTGATCATGGTTTTGATCTCAGCGTTGGCCAAAACCTTATCTATGCTTGCTTTTTCCACATTAAGAATCTTTCCACGAATCGGAAGGATTGCCTGATAAGTGCGGTCTCTTGCAGTTTTGGCGCTGCCCCCTGCGGAATCTCCCTCTACAATGAATATTTCGCATTTAGAAGCGTCTCTGGATTCGCAATTTGCCAGTTTCCCGTTGGAATCAAAGGAAAATTTCTGCTTGGTGAGCATGTTGGTCTTGGCTTTTTCTTCTGTTTTTCTGATTTTAGCTGCTTTTTCTGCACAGCCGATTACATTTTTCAGAGTTTCCAGATTTCTGTCAAAATAACGGATAAGCTCATCACTGGTAACCTTCGCTACCACCTTTGCCGCATCCTGGTTGTCCAGCTTGGTTTTGGTTTGGCCTTCAAACCTGGGATCAGGATGCTTAAGGGAAATTACCGCTGTCATACCGTTGCGGACATCCGCCCCGGTAAAATTAGCGTCCTTTTCCTTTAAAATATTCAGCTCTCTTGCATAGGTATTGATAATATTGGTAAAAGCGGTTTTAAAACCGGTCAGGTGCGTTCCGCCCTCCGCATTATAGATGTTATTACAAAAGCCCAGTACATTTTCGTGAAACTCATTGATATATTGAAAAGCACCTTCTACGGAGATACCGTCGCTCTCGCCCTTGAAATAGATTACATCACAGATGCTTTCCGTAGATTTATTCATATCCTTTACAAAGCCGATTAACCCGTCAGGCTCATGGTACTCAATATGTTCTGTCTCTTCTCGGCGCTTGTCCTCAAAAATAATGGTGAGCTGGGGATTTAAGTATGCGGTCTCATGCATACGGCTTTTGATTTCGTCCTCCTTAAATCTGGTACGGTCAAAAATCGTATCATCAGGAAGAAAATTTATGATAGTTCCGGTTCCCTTTGCCTTACCCACCACTGGGAGAAGTCCGTCTACCAGAGCCACCGTAGGATTTCCTCTTTCATATTTATCTTCGTAGATATTGCCGCCACTTTTGACTCTGACGGTCAAATGAGTGGACAAAGCATTAACAACGGAAGAACCTACTCCGTGAAGTCCTCCGCTGGTCTTATAGGCCGAATCGTCAAATTTTCCTCCGGCGTGAAGCGTGGTAAATACTAATCTCTCTGCACTAATGCCTTTTTCGTGCATTCCTACAGGAATACCCCGCCCGTTATCCTCCACAGTGGCGGATCCGTCAGCCTCAAGGGTGACCCATATTTTATCACAATAGCCTGCAAGATGCTCATCTACCGCATTATCCACGATTTCGTATACTAAATGATTCAGTCCCTTGGTGGAAACACTGCCGATATACATACCCGGTCTTCTTCTTACCGCCTCAAGACCCTCCAAAACCGTGATGCTGGACGCGTCATAAACTGCTGCTTTTGCCATTACCGAAACCTCTTTCTCATACTTTTACTTGATTTTTTTGCAGCACGCAACTGCCAGTGCTCCGGGCCCGATGTGACATGCCACGCTTAAGGAAAGGGGATTGCATACAATATTAAATCCCGGAAACTCCTTTTCTAATTCTGCCACAAATTGCTGTGCAGTATCAATGTTTTTGGTGTAAGCGACCTGAAGCCAGATATTGTCTGCCCTTGCACCGCCAAAGCGTGTTTCCATATCATTCCTGATTGCATTAATCATAATGGATTTTCCCTGATTGGCAGTTCTTGCCTTCGCAAAAGCGTCAAGCTTTTCTCCCTGAATCTGCAAAACCGGCTTCAGCTTCAGCATAGTGCCGATAGCTGCGGCGGCAGGTGTAATTCTTCCACCCTTTTTTAAATAATAAAGGGTATCCAGCATAATATAGATACTGGAATTGAACTTGTCCTTTTCAAGAAATTCCTTAATTTCCCTTGCATTCATGCCTTGCCTTGCAAGCATCTTGGCATCTAGCGCCGACTGGCGCTGGGTTACTGAAATACGCTGATTATTTGCCACCTGCACCCTGCCATCAAAGTCCTCAGACAGCATGATGGCACTTTGGCAGGAGCCGGACAGTCCGCTGCTCATGGGAATATGCACAATCTCGTCATATTCCTTCAGCAAATTTTCCCATAAATTTAATACAGATTCGGGCGACGGCTGGCTGGTTACCACATTTGCACCGCCCTCCAGCTTTTCATAAAACTCCGGCTGACTTAGGGTAATATCCTCATAAAAGGTTTCCTCATTGATCATAAAGGGCATGGGCAAAACCGTAATTCCAAGCTGTTTTGCCTCCGCCTGCGTAATGCCGCTGTTAGAGTCTGTAACAATAGCAATTTTCTTTTCCAATTTCATGTTTCCTTTCTTTCTTCAACGTTTATATCTTACTTTTAGATTGATCTAAAGTCAACAAAATTTCCGGTATTTTCCTCCAAATACTGCCTTAATGCGGCATGCGTTGGATGCTTTATTTCCGCATCCTCCATAAGGAGTTTATCCACAGTCATACTGACCTGCTTTAAAAGCCCTGCATCCTGGTAAATATCGGCAATTTTAAATTCCATAACACCGCTTTGACGGATACCGAATAAATCTCCCGGCCCCCGCAGTTTTAAGTCCTCCTCAGCAATAAAAAATCCATCATTGGATTGATTAAGGATAGAAAGACGCTTGGCAGACTGCTCCTTTCCTGAACCGTCAAGAAATATACAATAGGACTGCTCCTTTCCTCTTCCGATTCGTCCCCGAAGCTGATGAAGCTGGGCGAGTCCAAAGCGTTCGGCGTTTTCTATCATCATGACTGTTGCGTTAGGTACATTAATTCCCACCTCAATTACCGTGGTGGACACCAGAACATGAATGTTTCCCGCCGCAAAGGCATCCATGATCCGCTTTTTCTCCGGGGCTTTCATTTTGCCATGAAGAATTTCCACACAAATTTCGGACGGAAGGATATTTTTCAGCTTTTCACCATAATCAATTACGTTTTCCAGGCCTTCCGTTCCCTCATCTCCCGCCTCAACCATCGGACAGATAATGTAAACCTGCCTGCCGGCATGAACCTGATTGATAATAAATTCGTAGGCTTTTTTGCGGTAGGAGGTTCCCACTACACAATTTTTAACAGGGAGACGGTCTGCAGGCAGTTCATCAACGACGGAAAGATGCAGATCTCCGTATAGTATGATTGCAAGAGTACGTGGAATAGGCGTTGCACTCATCACCAGTACATGAGATAGTCCGCCTTTTTCATTCAATATTTCCCGCTGTCTTACTCCGAAACGATGCTGCTCATCCGTGATCACCAGCCCCAGCTTTTGATAATGCACCTTTTCCTGAATTAAGGCATGTGTTCCAATAATTACATTGGCCTGTCCGCTTTCGATTTTCTCATAAAGCTCCCGCTTGGCGGCTGCGCTCAAAGAACCGGTAAGCAGTACCGGGCGAAAAGGAAGACTGTATTTTCGGGTCATTTCCGACAGCTGTTCAAAGTGCTGTGCTGCAAGAATTTCCGTAGGCGCCATCATTGCGCCCTGATAGGAATTGGAAACTGTAAGCAGCAGGGCAAGAAAGGCAAGGATTGTCTTTCCGGAGCCCACATCTCCCTGAATAAGCCTGTTCATACATTTACCGCTGACAAGATCACTTTGTATTTCCTTCCAAACCTTTAGCTGGGCCCTGGTCAGCTTATAAGGAAGCGCTTCTATCAAACGTCCGGGCCATGCAGTTTCAATCATTGGATAGCCGGTGTCTTGCTCCTCATTATATTCCTTCATTTTCCTGACAGAAATCAAAAAAAGAAAAAATTCATCAAATACCAGCCGCCGTCTTGCCTCTACCAGTGTATCAAAGTCCTTGGGAAAATGGATCTGATATTTGGCCTTTGCCAGAGACATCAATTCATATTCACGAAGAATGTCTTCCGGTAGATATTCTTCGCATTCATAGTCCTTTAATGCATTGGCTGCAGCCTTCATCACCGCATTGTTGGTCAGTCCCCGGGTAAGGGAATAGCAGGGCCAAAGCTGTCCAAGCTTTTGATGATATTCATCAAAGGTATACAGCTTGGGCTGATCCATATGATAGCGCCCTTTTTCATACCGAACCTTTCCGCGAAATAAATAACGGCTTCCGGCGGTGAGCCGGTTTTTCAGATAAGGCATATTAAAATAAGTGATAGCTGCCTGATCGGTTCCATCGCTTCCTACGCCGCTTCCTATGGACATGTTTCGAACCTTCTTCCACTTAAAGGATGAAGCAATTCCAAGCTCAACAGTAACAAGCTGATCGGGTTTTGTATCCGAAAGCTTAACAGGAGGACCAAAAGACTGATAATCTCTGGGATAATAATTTATCAAGTCCTCTACCGTATGAATTCCCATTCGCCGAAACAGGGCAGCTGTCTTCTCGCCTACCCCTTTTATTGTTGTAATATCCTGCAAATACTTCATCAGCTAAACCTCAAAACCAGATCATATAGAATTCTTTTCTATGTTTCTTTCTACGTAAAAAGGACGGTAAATCCGTCCTTTAAAGTTTACTCCGCAGATACGATGTAATAATAAATGGGCTGTCCGCCGTATTGGATTTCAATATCACAATCAGGGAAGCCTTCGGCTATGCGCTCTTTAAGCTCCTGCGCCGCCTCCTCTTTAATATCCTGACCATAATAGATACTGATCAGCTCCAGATCATCATTCATCATTTCGGAAACCATTTGGAAGGTAACATCCGGCACTTCTCCTCCTACAGAAAGAATGCCTTCATCTCCGATTCCCATGTAGTCTCCCTGCTTGATTTCTTTGTCATCGATTACGGTATCTCTTACCGCATAGGTGACCTGACCGGTTTTTACATTGCCGATTTCGTTTTTCATGTTTTCGGCATTTTCCTCTACGCTCATATCAGGTACGTAATTAATGATTGCGGTAATTCCCTGGGGAACAGTTTTAGTAGGAATTACAACAATATTCTTATCTTCAACCATCATCTGTGCCTGATTGGCAGCAAGGATAATGTTTTTATTATTCGGAAGAATAAATATGGTATCTGCATTTACCTTTTCAATAGCATTTAACATATCCTCTGTGCTGGGATTCATGGTCTGACCGCCTTCAATAATGTAATCTACGCCCAGCCCCTTTAAAATTTCATTAATTCCATCTCCTACGGAAACGGCAATGAAGCCTACGTCCTTATGAGGCACCGGCTCCTCCCTGGCTGCCTGTGCTTTGGCTTCTTCAGCTTTAAAGAGCTTTTCCTGATGCTCAAGACGCATATTGTCAATTTTCAAATTGGATAATGCACCATACTTTAACGCCTTCTGGATTGCAAGACCGGGGTCGTTGGTATGTACATGTACCTTGACCACATCATCATCTGCAACAACTACAATAGAATCACCGATAGACTCCAAATATTCCTTAAAATCCATTTCGTTCTTAATATTGAAGTTTCTGTTTAGCATGATAATAAACTCTGTGCAGTAACCGAATTTAATATCAACCTCCTCCTTAGGAGAAGCGTTTACCGAAGAGGGAGCACTTTCAGGAGCATCCATAGCGGAAAAATCAATTTCCTTACCGAGAAATGCATCATAAGCTCCTTTCAGTACCTGCATAAGTCCCTGGCCGCCGGAATCCACTACGCCGGCCTGCTTTAATACAGGAAGCATTTCCGGTGTCTTAAGCAGAACCTCATCTGCATATTTAATCACTTCATCAAAGAAGAAATTTAAATCCGTACAGCCTTCATCAGCAAGTTCTCTTGCTCTTGTGTAGGCTCCTTTGGCAACCGTAAGGATTGTTCCCTCCTTAGGCTTCATAACTGCCTTATAAGCTGTTTCTACCGCCTTTTCGAAGGCGTCTGCAATTACGGGAATATCCAGCTCGTCCTTTTCCCTGATAGCCTTGGTAAAACCACGGAATAACTGGGATAAAATAACTCCTGAGTTACCTCTTGCACCCCGAAGAGAGCCTGATGAAATCGCCTTGCAAAGGGACATCATGTCAGGATCCTCCATAGCAGCAACTTCTTTTGCTGCTGACATGATCGTCAGGGTCATATTTGTTCCTGTATCACCATCAGGAACAGGGAAAACATTCAAATCATTAATCCATTCTTTTTTGGACTCCAGATTTTGGGCTCCAGCTAAGAACATCTTCGCAAGGCTCTTAGCGTCGATTGTATTAGTCACAGCAAATCCTCCTTAATCAATCACTCTAACACCTTCTACAAAGATGTTTACTTTTTCTACTTCAATTCCTGTGAATTCCTCTAATTTGTATTTCACATTGCTGATCAGATTATCAGAAACAGCAAGTATACTCACACCATAGGCAAGAATGACATGGAAATTCAATGTAAGCTTGTTCTTTTGAATTAAGACATTGATTCCTCTTGTCATACTATCCATTTTAAGAAGCTTGACCAGTCCATCTTTTACATTGATGCCTGCCATTCCCACAACGCCAAAGCATTCCATTGCAATGCTGCCGGCATACTGGGCGATCACTTCATTGTCAATTGCAATATTACCCATATGAGTATTCATGGAAGTTTCCTTCATGGAAGAATTTTTCATAGGCTGCCTCCTTATATTTTGAACATATATAACATATTATAACCGTAAAACAGAAAAAAAGAAACAATATTTTTACATATAAATTTTTACTTGCATTCTGTAATATTTTCTGATATGATACAACTGTTGTGTGTTTATTATTGAATTGTTAGGAGGTGCACCGATGGCTAAATGTGATATTTGTGGTAAAGGCGTTCATTTCGGAAACAATGTAAGCCATTCTCATAGAAGATCTAACAGAATTTGGAAGTCCAACATTAAGAATGTTAAATGTAATGTAAATGGAGTTTCCAAAAGAATGCATGTTTGCACAAACTGCTTAAAATCCGGAAAAGTTGAAAGAGCTTAATACATTTTAAAAGCTGACCATTCAGGTCAGCTTTTTTATGCTCTTCTGCCCGTTTCGTAATCATGCATCAATTCTTCATAAATTTTGTTGATTACCAATACCATCTCATGATCTCCCGCAATGTTATCCGGGTGAAACATTTTAATCAAATCCCGGTACCTCTTTTTGAGGGCAAGATGACTGTTTACTCCCTGAAAAAGCATTTCAGCCATATCCTGATTCTTATTCTGCCGCAAAGATGCATTGTGGGCATTCTTTTCTGCTTCTAAAGTAATCCGGTCTTTTTCCAGTTTCTTCCGTTCTATTTCCAATTGGGCAAAACCGTTTTTTAAAATTTCTAATTTTTTGTCAAAAAAAGATTCATCCTGCTTTAAACGCTTGCGTTCTATAACAAGACGATGGTTTACCTCTGTCATTTCAGTTTGGAAGCGCTGCCGCTCCTTTAAAAGCTTGTCCTCCATGCGAAGCAGCTCGCTTCTCTCAAGCTCTAAACGGATATTTTCCTTAAACAGCCATGATTTCAGCTGCATCAGCTCGTCCATGTCTCCTTCTACAAGAAGCTTTTCAAAATCTTGTGCCTCTATGGGCTTTTCGGAATTGTTCATTCTATAAACTCCCAATCATCAGTCACAATAATAAAAATTGTATCCTATAAGCAAAAGTAATGCGATAATAATCAATCCTGTCAGATAATGTCTGGCAAGAAAAAGCATAAGCAGCATCCCAACCGCAATCCAAAATGCAATAAATCCAATTATTTTTTTCAAGGACACTCACCTGCTTATGCTTCTTAATTTATCATATGCTGTTTTGTTAAATTATTGCTTGTCAGTCTCTGCTTCTTCCGGAAATGCTATGTCGACAACATCCTCGTCCTTCATCATTTCTTCCTTAGGAGCGGTAAACTTATCCACAATATCGGGTATCATATCAAGAACCTTGGTAACCGTATCCTGATTTTTGATATTTACAAGCTTGGTGCTGCCATTCTTGATTACCAAAACGGCACTGGGAGTAAGCTTTCCGCTAAAGCCTCCGGCACCGCCGTTTTTCTTATCTCCTACATTGGCCCCGGCGCCTACGCCAAAGGTTACATCCACAAGGGGAAGGATAATTGTATCATCGATCTTGGTCGCCTCACCAACCACTGTTTTGGTGGAAAGAACTGTATTCATTCCCTTCATTAATGATTCGATTACACCGGTAAAGTTGTTTTCTGCCATTATTATGCTGCCTCCCTTTTTAACAATTTGATTACACGTCTTATATCTTTATTAAAGAAGATGGTCCACGCCGCTTTAAGCAGGCAAAAGACCGTTATTTTTCCTTTGATGAAGAGATCTCCTTCTATCACTGAACGTTCAAAATCAGGTGTGACTATTATATTATTCCCTATCAGCGGGTATAACATACCATATACTGCCAGTACCTGACCGGTACTTGCAG
>JAUNGK010000035.1 GCA_030524555.1 Bacillota bacterium
AGCATCCAGGTTGGAAAGAGGCTCATCCATAAGGAATACCTTAGGATTACGAACAATTGCACGACCCATAGCAACACGCTGTCTCTGACCACCGGATAAAGCCTTCGGCTTACGATCAAGGAGAGAAGTCAGATCAAGGATCTTAGCTGCTTCCTTAACCATCTTATCAATTTCATCCTTCGGTACTTTTCTTAATTTAAGACCGAAAGCCATGTTATCATATACTGACATATGAGGATACAGAGCGTAGTTCTGGAATACCATTGCGATATCTCTGTCCTTAGGCTCTACATCATTAACTACTCTGTCACCGATCTTAAGTTCACCAGAAGAGATATCCTCCAAGCCTGCGATCATACGAAGAGTCGTAGACTTACCACATCCGGAAGGACCTACGAAAATGATGAACTCCTGATCCTGAATTTCAAGATTGAAATCTTTTACTGCTTCAAATCCGTTAGGATATACTTTGCAGATATTCTTTAAAGATAAACTTGCCATTTTATTTGCCTCCTTAAAATATTTAATACACGATCAAGTCTGTGTTTAGTATACATGAGATTAAGGTTCTTGACTATACAACTATTCCACAAAGATTTTATTCTCTGTTGTAAAAAATGCTTATAAAGATTATGGTTTTTTGTTTTTTTAGACAACTTGACTAATAAAACCTCGCAACATCTGGACACTTTGTATATTTACTTTCTGTCCCTGTCATCATAAAATGCCAGCTGGTTTTTACCTCTTTTCTTAGCCTTATAAAGAGCCTGATCCGCAGCTTTGTATAAGGTTTCAAAATCCTTTCCGTGAGCCGGAAATACTGCCGCCCCGATGCTTGCCGTGGCAGAATACTTCACATACTCGCCAACCTGAAAATTCCGGAAAAAGTTAACCAGCTTCTGAGCTTCTCTTAAGGTGTTCGAGTCATCCTTAAGGGCTTTCAGGAAGATAGTAAACTCATCTCCGCCTGTCCGGCCTATAATGTCAGTCATACGGAAATTTGCACTGATTTTCTTTCCAAGTGTCCGCAGCACCTCATCACCAAAGGCATGTCCCATGGTATCGTTAATCTTTTTAAAGTTATCAATGTCAAGGAGAAACATCATTGCCAGATCATCCGGGTTTTCTTCCATATATTCTTTGATTTTACGCTCTGTGGCAAGCTTGTTGTTAAGCCCGGTAAGTAAATCCGTATCAGCCTTTTCCTGCAGCACCTTGCTGTTTTCATCATTTTTTATTTTCCCTAAAATATTAGTAACAACAAAGAAAACTGCAAAGACAACTACAGCTGCAAGCACCAGTCCAAGCACCCTGCCTGTGTTTTCCCATAAATTCTTTTCTCTCCGGTCAACATATGCCTGATCCAGCCCTGCCATAAAATACCATTCCCCTACAGAGACAGGCACATAGATCAAGGTGCGGTTTTCATTGCCCGCCGATGCCTTTATGGCTCCCAAATCTCCTGCTTGAAACTGCGATTTCGCTATGGCAATTTCATTTCCTGCTTCATTCAGATTGTTCCACAGGTTAGTATCTTTCGTGAAATCACTGTTAACGCCGGTATGCGCAAGTATATTACCTTCCCTATCCAGCAGCAATCCGATTACCGGACGATTAAAGTCCTCATTCATAATCATCAGATCCTTTAAATTTTCTGCTGAATACCATAAATACAATGCACCGCTGCCCTTCGAATTCGGAATAAGGATTAAAATATCCTCTTCCTCCTCCGTTCCCGCATTTCTCAGGTAAAAGTACTTTGGTGCCCCTGCTTCAAACAGTTCCTCACTAAACCAGCTTTTGTCCGTAAGGTCAACCTTTTCTCCGTCCTGATTAACCGACAATCCATGTCCGTCAACATAAACTGCAGCATAAGCATTTGTTTGATCCGTAACTGCCTTAAGATACTGAGATATTTTGCCGGATGCCCTCACATTTCCCTGATCAATCAAAGACACTATCAATTCGCCTGCATTTTGAACATTCAGAAGTTCCGTGCGGATCATAGCCGCATGCCTTTCCACTACATCAAGCATCATGCTCTCAACAACTTCTTTTGCTTCTTTCTTTTCCTTACCGATAGTGCCCAAATATACAAGCAATACTGCCAGCAGCAAACCTATTAATGGAAACACCCAACGTAAAATTACCGCTTTGTATTTTGCTTTCATCCCAAACTCCCCATATTATGAAACCCGCCCCGTTTCTTCTGCTTACTTTACTTCCTCGTTCTGTTCCTTATGCTCTGCGTCCTCTCCTTCCTCCGGAGAAATAAACCATTCGTCATCACCTGCAGTCTCTTCCTGCGGTTCAAAACGTTTAAAAGTTTTATTATAAAGCAATGCGCTTATAAATACCGGCCCGGAAATTCCAAAAGCAATTACAACAGGAAACGCCTGTATAAAATAAATTGAAATAACTGCGGGAATAACCCAACAGACCATCATCAGTATCGTTTTCGGCAGGCTTAAGATGCCTATAAAAAAGGAATTCTTAAAGGTATTTGCAATGGTGTTGTCAAATTTGGCAAGCACAGGAAAAACGTGCATGGTGGCAAAAACAGCTAACACCCCGATTGCAATCAGCGCCACCTTAATCCACGATGGAAAAACAATATCAGAAAATCTGAATATCAGGATATCTGCTATAATAACAGCTACCGCCAACAGCATGATCAGCCAGATGATCGTTGCCTGCTTAAAATTCTCCTTAAAAGATTTGAAGTAGGCCTTTGTAATGTAGCTTTCTTCATTTCTTACTATTTTCAGCGCAACGTAGTTTAACGCTGTCATGGATGCACCAATTGTAAAGATCGGTATACAGCAGATAAATGTTAAAATATTCAGCCAGATCAAGTCTGCCATCTTTCCCAATCCATTCATCAACGGACTGTCCAAATTAAATAGTCTTCCCATTTGCTCATCTTCCTTTATTTAAAATTTAAATACCTTACTCTTCCTTCAGTCTTCCCGATACCTGATTATACTGTTGATTTAGCTTTCTGTATGTAACCATGATTTCATCGGAACGCTTCTTTACCTTTTCCATGATTTCATCATAAGAATCCAAAAAGATTTTAACCGCTGCCTTGCTATATTTTCCCCCATCCGCTTCGGTTCTGATTAAGGACAGCACCTCCTTTTTGTCAAAAGGAGCTCTGTAAGCTCTCTGCCCCCAAAGCGCCGTAACTGTATCCGCAAGCTGTATGATTTCCTGGCTGTGATTCATCTGTGTACCCCGAAGACGCCTGGGATAACCGCTTCCGTCACAGCGCTCATGATGTGCCGCTACAATTTTAACGATTTCCTCCGCCATACGGTTGTTTAACATCTTTTCGCCTAAATGCACGTGCATCTTGACCTTTTCATACTCATCCGCCGTCAGCTTTCTCGGTGCCTCAATAATCTCCCGGGGAATTGCCAGCATACCAATATCATGCAGCAGACTTCCATAATACAGCTGTTCCAATTCCAATTCCGACAAGTGCATCTTCTGCCCCAGAATTTCAGAAATACAAATGCAGGTAACGGTATCTACCACCGCTTTTTCGCTTTTAAAGCCCTGACAGTACATCAGCATTTCCAGGAATTTCTTTTTATCCTCGTTGTTAAATATCATATAATCAACGATCTCAAGCAGCTCTGCCTTGTATTCACCGCTGTTTACCTTATTTAATATATCATACGTCTGTACGGCCTTTTCAAAAAGCTCAACCGCCTCCGGGCTGAACACTGTACCTGACTGTCTGCGGAATAATCCCATATCAAAGGAATCCTTCATTGCTCCCGAAAAGATGTCAACCTTTTCCGCCAGATTTAAAAAAGCCGCAATATCCTTATATTCATAGTTTAACTTTTCAAGCTGCGAATAGTCTGTGTGATGATAAAGAATAACTGCAGCCAGCTCCCTAATGGGTGAAAGATGCTTAAACACAAGGTATCCATATGTAGCATGGGGCATAGGCTCTCTGCATTCATAGCCAATCAGGTTCTTAAGGTTCTCCGTCTTATATGCTCCGATATCATGAAGAGAAGCCAGAAACACTAAATCCGCCAGCTCAAATTTCTCATAGCCGCCTCTGCATTCCAGCATCTTATACAAATAATATGCCACCCTTGAACCATGATCCATTGCCCGCCGGTCTATCATTTTCAGAGTATCACGCATAAGTAAGAAAATATCCTTACTGTGAATGTATTTCATAGGCTCCACCCATTTCTATAACAGGTACTCCATAGGAGTATACTTAATGCCGTCCTGACACCGCTCCGATCCCAAATCCCGAAATCCTACCTGATGATAAAAGGGCACTCCATAGGGCGATGCATTTACCGTCATCCGTTTCTTTCCAAGCTCATTTTTCACATAACCGGCCATTTTCCCGATAAGTGCGCTTCCTATTCCCCTGCGGTGATACTCCTTGTCCACAAACAACAGTGAAATATGCATTTGGTTTCGAAGCGTAATCATACCCACCATGCGCATGCCATCCCAGGCTGTCATCATCTGATAAGTACCCATGCGGAACATTCCTTTCAGTCCGGTGTCAGTAATAAAATCCTCAAAGCTTCTGACACCCTCCGGCGAATATTCCTGCGCTTCAAAATCTAAAAAGGTCTTCCATGCCAGTCCCATGGCATCTTCCCACTCATCCTGCCCGGCAAATTCTATTCTGTACGGCAATGACTTTTCCATCGTCCTTCCTCTTATCACTATTAAATAGTAATTATACCAGATTATATACGTTTTTGCAATCAGCAGGTGCACCGTAAAAGAACTAACGTGCTCCTTCTTTTCCTACCTGGTTTACCAACGGAAGCCCGTTTTCCAGAGCATAAGCATTCTCAAGTGTGGTATGGGCAATCGCCTGCATGGCCTCCTTCGTGAAAAATCCCATGTGGGAAGTGACCAGTACATTGGGGAAGGTCATAAGGCGCGCCAGATTATCATCCGTTATAATCTCTCCGGAACGGTCCTCATAGAAAACGCCCTCCTCCTCTTCATACACGTCTAATCCTACACCGCCGAATTTACCTTCAAGCATGGCATTGATCAGCGCTTCCGTATCGATCAGTCCGCCCCTTGACGTATTAATCAGGAATACACCCTGCTTCATAAGCGCAATGGTATCCTTATTGATCATATATCTGGTATCTGTTGTAAGGGGACAGTGAAGGGATATAATATCGGAGCACTTAAAAAGCTCCTCCAAAGACACATACTCTGCATCAAGCCCCTCTACCGGATACGGATCATAGCACAGCACATGCATCTGAAATCCATTTAAAATACGTATCATGGACTGGCCGATCTTTCCTGTTCCCACCACTCCCGCAGTCTTTTCATTCAAATCAATTCCCATAAGGCCGTTAAGACTCATATTGAAATCTCTGGTTCTGTTATAAGCCTTATGCGTCAAACGGCTCACCGTAAGCAAAAGCGCCATGGAAAATTCTGCCACTGCTTCAGGCGAATAGCTGGGAACACGCAGTACCACAATCTTATCCTCTGCTGCCTTTACATCAACATTGTTAAATCCCGCACAACGAAGCAAAATGGCCTTCACATTCATTTCGTAAAGAGCATCTATCATTTCCGCATTCACATAATCATTCACAAAAATACATATCGCATCATAACCCTTGGCCATAAATATAGTTTCCTGATTACATGCCGCCTCGATAAAATGAATGTCAAAACCATATTCCTTTCCCATGGGTTCAAACCAGATTTTGTCATACGGTTTCGTTCCATAAAATGCAATTTTCATAAAACACCTCCGTTTTTGCAAACATAATTTACGCATGCTGCATTTATTATTTGCTGGAAAATCAGTTTTTTATTCTTATTTTCTTTAATTATTTAAACAAGCCCTTAAAAAAATTTTTCACCGAATTTTTCACATTCTGCCATACGCTTCCGGCCACATTTTCCGCAGCATTCTTCACTGCTCCTTTAACAAGCTCGTCGGCATGATCCGCAAACTCTGCTCCATATTCATCATATAGCGTCTCTGCCTTATCTATCACATACTCTGCAGAAAAACCCATATTTTCCAGCTTTTCCATGGTATCCACAAGCTTTTGGGCGTCCGTCTCATCAATTTCCACGCCGAATTTTTCTTCGCCCTCTTTAATCACCTCGCCCAGATCACCGTCAGAGGAAATATTTCCCTCGGCCACCTGTTCCTTCAAAAAGGAAAAAATCTCGCCGGCTGTTTCCTTATCTACGTTCTCAAAGACATCCGCAAGCTGCTGTTTAATCTGATCTATAATACCGGAGGCATCCGTTTCGGATGCCCTTGCCGATATGGGATATAATCCTATAGTCAACATCAAAGCCAGTAATACTATTATTTTTTTCTTCATAATTTTCTCCTCTTTTCGAATACCTACATCTGATATTCCTTCACACGCTCCATGATCCATGGATAAAGATCCCCATAGACCTGCTGCTTATTTGTTTCATTGAGAAGTTCATGCCTTGCGCCCGGATAAAGCTTCATAGAAACCCGATTCATGCCTGCCGTTCGAAAATCTTCATATGCCTTCTTGACTCCTTCCCCGTAATCTCCTACAGGATCCATATCACCGGATATGAAATGAACAGGCAGATCCTTGGGCATCTTGTTCAGATTTTCTGTTTTGTTCAGGCGGTTCAAAAGCTGGAACAGGGTCTTAAAACCGTTTACCGTAAAGGTAAAGCCGCACAGCTCATCCTTTATATACGCATCCACCACTTTGTCATCCGTACACAACCAATCCACAGAGGTTCTGGCATTTGCAATTTTCTTATTACTGGAACCGAATGCCAGCTTATCAATAAGCTTTGAAACATAGGCATCTCCATGGATTACTCCCGAAACGGCTGCAAGCGCCTGGCTTACCGTTATCAAAGCCCTGGATTTAGAACCGGTTCCGCAGATAATCGCTCCTTCAATTCCGGTTCCGTAACGAAACAGATAGTTGCGCAGGATAAAGGAACCCATGCTGTGTCCCAGTATTACATAAGGAACACCAGGATAATCCTCCTGTGTCATCTTCTTTAATCTATGAACATCCCGTACCACTACTGTTGCCGGATCCTGCTCACAGAAATACCCGTATATGCCGTCCCTGGAAACACTTTTCCCATGTCCCAGATGATCATCTCCTGTCACCAGTATCCCCTTCTCTCCAAAATACTGTGCCAGTTCCTCGTATCTTTCAATGTATTCAGCCATTCCATGAACAATCTGAAGGATGCAGACCACTTTTCCCTCCGGCACCCATCTGACCGCATGAAGCTTTGTTTTTCCATCTCTGGAATCAAAAGTAAATTCTTCCTTTTTAACCATTGTAACCTCCGTCCTTCCTAATACCTAGCAGATTTCTGCTCCTGCAGGCATATCCTTCTCCGGTGTAAGAAGCGCCAGATTCCCCTCACTGTCCTCCGCACACAGAAGCATTCCCTCGGAAAGTACGCCTGCCAGCGTTGCGGGTTTTAGGTTAACCAGTACCATAACCTTCTTCCCTACCATTTCCTGGGCACTGTAATGCTGCTTAATGCCTGAAACGATCTGCTTTACCTGACTGCCTATCCGAACCTTGGAGCAAAGAAGCTTTTTGGATTTGGGCACCTCCTCACAGGCAATAATCTCTCCTACCTGAAACTGCAGCTTATCGAACAGGTCATAGGTGATTTCTTCCTTAGGCTCTATATCAATCACTTCCGTCTCTTCCTCTGCTTCCTTCGTTTCACCGCCTGCTTCTTCAGAAGCAGCCTTTCTCTGGGCAAACATTGCCTCTGCCTTTTCTACAACCTCCCTGGCATCCAGTCTTGCAAACAGAATTTCAGGCTTATCCGTTACCTTGTTTCCCGAAGGATAGCCGCCAAAGACGCTGCATTCCTCAAAGCTGCGAAGCTTTGCATTCAGCTGGTCTACAATCTTCTGCGCCGTAGAAGGCATAAAAGGTTCAAGTAAGGATGCGCCGGTTACAATGCTTTCTACCAGGTTATAAAGCACGGTGGAAAGTCTGTCTTTCCTGGCTTCATCCTTGGCAAGCACCCAGGGCTCGGTCTCATCAATATATTTATTGCAGCGTTTAAATAGTGTAAATATTTCTGTTAAGGCATCCGCTACACGAAGCTCATCCATCTTAGCGCTTATCTTTGCATAGGTGCCTGTTACCACTGCCTTTAAGTCTTCATCCACGGCTTCACAGACGCCCTTATCGGCAACCACGCCGCCAAAATATTTATTGCTCATGGAAATGGTTCTGTTCACCAGATTTCCTAAGGTATTGGCAAGATCGGAATTGATCCTTTCCACTAAAAGCTCCCAGGAAATGGTTCCGTCATTGTCAAAGGGCATCTCGTGAAGCACAAAATAGCGAACCGCATCCACGCCGAAGAAATCCACCAGGTCATCTGCATAAATCACATTCCCCTTGGACTTGCTCATCTTACCGTCACCCTGCAAAAGCCATGGGTGACCAAATACCTGCTTCGGCAAAGGCTCACCTAACGCCATTAAGAAGATAGGCCAGTAAATGGTATGGAATCTGATAATATCCTTTCCTATTAAATGAAGGTCTGCGGGCCAGAGCTTCTGATACTGCTTTGAACTGTTTCCATCACAGTCATAGCCAATACCTGTAATATAGTTGGTCAGCGCATCCAGCCATACATAAACCACATGCTTATCATCAAAGTCTACCGGTATTCCCCACTTAAAGGAGGTTCTGGAAACGCACAGATCCTGCAGTCCCGGAAGCAGGAAATTGTTCATCATCTCATTCTTACGGGATACAGGCTGTATAAACTCCGGATGAGTATTAATATGCTCAATCAGCTTATCCGCATACTTACTCATTTTGAAAAAGTATGCCTCTTCCTTGGCAGGCTTTACCTCTCTGCCGCAATCGGGACATTTTCCATCCACAAGCTGGGACTCTGTCCAGAAGGATTCGCAGGGCGTACAGTAGAGACCTTCATAAGCCCCTTTATAGATATCTCCCTGATCATACAGCCTCTTAAAAATCTTCTGAACCTGCTTCTCATGGTAATCATCCGTTGTTCTGATAAAATGATCATAAGAGGTATCCATCAAATCCCACAGGCTCTTGATGGTTTCTGCCACCTTATCTACATACTCCTTAGGTGTAACGCCTGCTTCCTGCGCCTTTAACTCAATTTTCTGGCCATGTTCATCCGTTCCCGTTTGAAAATAAACATCATAGCCATCCTTTCTTTTAAATCTGGCAATACTGTCTGCCAGAACAATCTCATAGCTGTTGCCAATGTGAGGCTTGCCCGAAGTATAGGCAATCGCCGTCGTAATGTAATATTTTCCTTTACTCATATTTATAGAACTCCTTTCTTCTCTGCACATCAGTAAATAAAAAGCCGCCTCCTATCATTCATGACAGAAGACAGCTGTTAAACCGTGGTACCACTTCTTTTCATTTCCTTCTCACAAAGAAAGCCTCAACGGGTACAATATCCTAAAGTCATAACAGATATGTATACCCTGCCGCTGTAACAGGCGGAACCTGTTGCAATCTAACCGTCAAAACGGGTCGGTGCACTGCTCAGAAGCCATCTTCAGTTCATTGCCGCCCGGTTCCTCTCAACCCACAGTCCCTTACTGCCTGAGAACCTTCTCTGTAAAGCTTTCCTGTACCTACTCTCTTCATCATCGCTTTTAACCTATAATTAGTATTAGCCTATCACAAAGGCATTATGTTGTCAAATTTCACTTTGCACTAATTGCCCTGTAATTGCACTTTGTAAAAATTCTTCTTACCTACCTTTAAAATGTGTACGCCTTCCCCTATGACAATACTCCTTTCATCCGTCACCTTTTCCTCATCAAGCTTAGCCCCGCCATGGTTGAAAATACGCCTTATCTCACTTTTGGATTTATATTGCTTATTATTCACAAGGAAGTCAATCATCTGTTCTCCATGCATCAGAGGAGATGCTGGATCTATCAAAATCGTTAATGCGTCATTCGGAACCTTGTTTTGCTGAAAAATGGTTTCAAAACGCTGCTGCGCCTGATCGGCATTTTCCTTTCCCGTATACAGCTCTGTAATTTCGTGAGCCAGCATCATCTTCACATCTCTGGGATTTGCACCCTCATCCAACATTTTCTGAATTCGATCAACCTCGTCAGGATGAACATCTGTACATAAATTATAGTATTTGATAATCATATTGTCGGGAATTTTCATAACCTTTTCATAAATCACAGCCGGTTCCTCACTGATACCGATATAATTTCCAAGGCTCTTGCTCATTTTTTCAACTCCGTCAATTCCCTCAAGCAAGGGCATAAATAATGTTAATTGAGGCTGCTGTCCGTAATCCCTCTGAATATTTCTTCCCATGGTTATATTAAAGGTCTGATCTGTGCCTCCAAGCTCAATATCAGCCTTTACCGCAACGGAATCATATGCCTGCATCAGCGGATAGAAAAACTCATGGACAGATAAGGGCAGGTGATTGGTATATCTGTTATTAAAATCATCCCTTTCCAGCATTCGTGCCACCGTACATTTAGATGCCAGCTCAATCACATCCCCAAAGTTCATCTTACTTAGCCATTCACTGTTGTAATGTACCTCTGTTCGATCTCTGTCAATAATTTTAAAGATTTGCTCCATGTAGGTATTGGCATTTCTCTCCACATCTTCTCTTGACAGCTGTTTTCTTGTTTTGGACTTTCCCGTTGGATCACCGATCATACCGGTATAATCGCCGATAATAATCACTGCAATGTGTCCCAGCTCCTGCAGCTGCCGTATTTTTCTTAAAACCACGGAATGACCGATATGAATATCCGGTGCAGACGGGTCAAGACCAAGCTTGATTCTAAACGGGCGGTTCTCCTTTTTCGCTTCCCGCAGTTTTTCACGAATTTCGGATACCTCCGTATGGTTGGCTACCCCTTTCAGCATAATGGCTATCTGGTTTTCAATTTCCTGTTCCTCTCTCATAATTTCTTCCTTTCCCACACTTTCATGCATCAAGGTCTTTCCTATGAACAAAAAAGCACTGGACATGTCTATATGCCCAGTGCAGTCATAATCAATGTATCTTTATAGAACCTTTTAAACTACTGATGTTCACAACCTACATTCTTTCTTATGCACAGACATATAAGACCTACTGCTTATAGCTGTGCATTGATGCGCTTTCGCTACAAGCAAATACGTCCGTAATAATACATGTACATATACTCATTTGAATGTAAGCTCTGATACATTTATGTGCTCCTTAATTTTTGCTAATACTACCACCAAAGATAAGCTGTTGTCAACATAAATTTTCCATTGCGGCAAACGGAACATCTACATGTACCGCTGTTCAAATTCAGGCACTGCTACCGGCCTTGCAAAATAAAAGCCCTGAAACATATCGCAGCCTGTCTCTGTCAGATAGTCCACTTGTGCCTTACTCTCTACCCCTTCTGTAATAACTATCATATGAAGCTGCTTTGCAAGCTCAATAATCATACGCAGTATAATTTGCGCCCGCTCATTGTCCTGTGTTTTCCGTAAAAATCCCATATCAATTTTTAACACATCAGCATGAATGTCCTTCAACATATTGAGGGAGGAATAACCGCTTCCGAAATCATCAATCTCCACATTAAAGCCATAGCTTTGCAGCTTATCAAGCAGCACCAGCTGCTTTTCCAAATCCATCATCAATGCCGTTTCCGTAATTTCCAGCTTCAGCTTCTTTGGCGGAATATCATACTTCTCCACCAAATCCACGAAGGTTCTGTAAATATCAAGATAATAAAAATCCTTCGCCGAAATATTTACTGAAATATGAAGGTCTTCATGCCCGCTATCTTTCCATTCTCTTAGCTTTTGCGCAGCCAAATCCCATATATATTGATCCAGACGGTAAATCAATCCGGCGTTCTCAAACGCTTTAATAAACTCGCCGGGCGAAACCATCCCGCGCTGCGGATGCATCCACCGCACTAATGCCTCCGCACCTAATACCGTTCCGGCAGTTGAAACCTGGGGCTGCAGAAACATCACAAACTGGCCGTCCGCTAATGCCGAGTCAAATTCGCTTACCAGACGCTTTTCGCTCATAACCCGTTCCATAAGGCTTTCATCATAATAAGCAATCATACAGTCATAACTGTCCTTCACCGTACCGATTGCTATATTGGCCCGGTCACACATTACCGCTGCGTCATAGTCAGCTCTTTGAACCGCATACACACCAATGTGTATCAATATATGATATTCACTGCTTGGTATCATCCTTGCAACTTCATTGATACCGTCAATTAATGCACTCTCCTGAAACAATTCCTTTCGTATACAAAATGCAAAATGATCACTTTCCAATCTTCCGCAGATTGTTCCCTCGGGCAGAGCCTCTTTCATAACCTCCGCCAGCCGGATCAGTATTGCATCTCCCATTTCGGCTCCAAACAGATCATTAATCAACTTAAAATCCTTGATGTTTGTACAGGTCATATAATATTCTTCATCCGGCATTTCCCTGCGCTTCTTCACACACTCATAAAAATATTCCCGATTGAATAATCCTGTAAGTATATCATGCGTTGAACGGTAATGCTCCCGCTCCAGCTTTTCCATATCCTCTGTCTTGTCATGCAATATAAAGTAGCAGCCGATATAATTTTCCTGCTCATCAAATAGCTTGCTGAAATTCATATCAAAGTACAAGGTGTGGCCATTTAATATAAATTCCCTGTCCCATTTACCCTCCTTAGCATTTGAAAATTCCTTTTCTCCAAGCTCCTTCCTGAAAATCGGCTCCATTGCGGAAAGCTCCGACGGATTACCATAAATACTCATAGCCATCTCATTGGCATATATGCACTTTCCAATCACATCAAAACACACAACCCCACTGCTTGAGTCCGCAACCACATAGGACAAGGTCTTGGTAATCAGTCCCTGCGGTATATAGTATATTGAATAATATGTAAGGGCAATCGCCAGTATTACGTAAGCATACAGAGAATAATCCAGCGGATAATCCATTATCGTGCAAACGCCATCCATAGCAACCGTAATAACCAGCATAAGTAATGCTACGGAATATTTCTTTCTATAAAATTTCGTTGTAATAACAGACTGCCTGATTAATACGCCCAGATTACAGGCCACGAGAACATACGTAAAGCAAAGATGCAGGCTGTACCATGGTTTCTGGGTCATAAACACATAGCACATTACTCCGTTTCCGATATCCGTATATCTGCAGGTTACAATATGATGAAATGCGCCATTTAACAGCATAGAAACGGAATTTACCACCGCCAAAGAATAGATAATGATTTTCGCTGATTTTTTACTCCATACATCCTCCGTATACTGCTCCAAAAACCGCAACAGAAAAATGAGCAGCCACTCAGTACCCGCATAATGAATGCATTGCACAAATAATGCCGCAGCCTCTGACGGCATCAAAACCGGCAGCATACCGGCAGCCACCGTAACGGTAACCATAACCATCAGCTGCCTAAGCGCCCTTGCCAGCGGACTTCGCTGTCCCTGAGCGCGTATGCCGACAAAATTCATAAATATCAGCAGCCCGCACAGGGCTGCTATATATAACAATTCCACAAGTACCTTCCCCCTGGCTATCCTTTGTACACAATTCCCTGGTTAAAACCACAAAATCATTATAGCATACTTCAAAAACAATATCCACTTAACACCTGTTCAAAAGCTTTTCCTTCCCCGCCAATGCTTTATCTGCTGCTATATACACAAGCACTGCTGCAAAAACACCAACGATCAGTCCCCCTATGATATCGGTAGGAAAATGTACAAACAAATACATCCTGCTAAACGCAATGACCGCCGCTCCCAAAAGCGCCGCTATCCCCGCTTTCCTGTTATGCAAAAATATCATGGTTGCAGTGCCAAAGCCATGCATGGTATGACCGGAAGGAAAGGAATACTCTGACGGAGGCGGAATAATCAAGGAAATTTCCCCTTCAAGCAATTGAAAAGGCCGGGGTCTCGCCACCAGATTTTTGATAATTCCATTCCCCACTATCAGACACAGAAGCATCGTAATCAGCATTAATACCCCGCATTTTCTGCTCTTTTTAAAGGAAATACAAAAAAGAGCAATCAATATCCAGATAATTCCATTGTCCCCCAGAGTAGTAAAAAAGATCATAACAGGATCAAGCCAGCTGCTGTGCAGGCCCTGCAGTGCATATAAAATACTAAGCTCTACACCCTGCATCTGTAAAAAAATACCTTCCATTTATTTATGTCCCTCACGATATTTATGTATTACAATGCTGCTATTTCTTTCAGCCTATCCATAATAGGCAGATGCTGGGTGCAAAGACCTTCACATTTACCGCATCTGACACAAGCAGCCGCCATATCCTTAGAAATACTCCAGTGATTATCCAACCGATCCTGAATGCTGTTCCCTAAAAGCTTCATATTATAAGCATCCATATATTTCGGAATCGGAATTTCCATCGGACAATGATTGCAGTAGCCGCAGCCTGTGCAGAGATCATTAATTGCTTCTCCCGTATTTGCATATTCCGCATAAATTTCACTGGCCGGCTTCTCCTTCAAATTCTCCACCGCCCTGCACGCATCATCAACATGCTCCTTATGTGTGCATCCGGCCAGCGTTATGGTAATCTCCTTGTGGGATGCCACAAACCGCAGCGCCGCCTGAGGTACGGTTAAATCCGTCCCCTCTGCCAGATATTTAAACTTTTCCGGATTCTGAGGTATCAGCCCTCCTCCCAGAGGATTCATTACGACCACGCCCATTCCTTTCGCATGTGCAGCCGCAATACCGCTTTGACGAAATCTATAGTTTAACGCATTATAACCTATCAGCATGCCTTTGAACCGATCTGTTGCCACTGCCTGCTCCAGCTCCTGTCCCTGCATATGGGAAGAAAAAACAATATTTCTTATCAGCCCTTCCGCCTTTGCCTCCTCGTAAAAGCCGTAAAGAAGCTCACAATGCTTATCAAAGCTCTCCATATCCTTGATGCACCAGATATGATAAAAATCCAGATAATCAACCTTTAACCTGGACAAGGTAAGCTCCAGCCGCCTGCGAAAAGCATCTCTGGTCGCCTCCCCGTTCAGGGTTCCCAGATTTGCCTTGGAAGAGACATAATAGCTGTCTCTGGGCAGCTGCGAAAGAGCCATTCCCGTAATAATCTCACTCTTATCATAGCAGTAAAAGGGGGCAGTGTCGAAGTAATTGATTCCTTTCTCGTGAGCATATAGGGCAACCTCCGCACATTTTTCCAATCTTCCTGCCTTTACATCCTCGTCATCATACCTCATGCATCCAAAACCGATTGCCGATACCGACATATCAGTGTCACCATATTGCTTATAATACATACTCTGCCTCCCTTTCTTAACTAATCTATAGTTTATTTACAAATATAATAAATGAATTACTTCTCAAAATTCGAAAAAATGCTGACGCACGTTCAAATAAAGGCTCTGCTTCCTCTCCAAACCGCTCCCTGATCAACATGCATATATCATAAATGCTTCTGCTGCCATCAATCCGCTCCCAGACAAAGCTTCCAAAATCATCCAGTTCAATATAGCTGCGCTTCGGCCTTTTGAAAAAGATTTGGGCAATCCGGTTAAAAAAGCCTCTGTTTAACACTTCAACCTCTATTCTTCCGTTCTCCTTCTTCCGATACGGAAACAGTACGTTATGCTTAGGGATATAGTTCAAATAATTTTCCTTTTCCCCGCCTTTATTCAGATGCTTCCTTCCCATCATTCTACTGCTTCTTTCCTTTCCTGTTCATGAAAAACACAACAGATACTATGAGAAGGGCAAAGAAGATCAAGCCGCCTATATTGCCAAGGCTGAGCACATCGGAAATGTCAATCCACTCTGCAATACTCTTTCCTTTGATATTAACAATTGCAAATACAGCAAGAAGAATCCCCACAAGGCCTTCGCCTGCAATCAATCCCGAAGAGTAAAGAATGCCGTTTTCAACCTTAGTCTTTCTCTCCTCCTCACTGATCTTTTTCTTCTTATCTATATATAATCTTATGAGACCGCCTGCCATAATAGGCGTACTTAAATGAATGGGTAAATAAAGTCCTACCGCAAAAGGAAGTACAGGAATGCCTAAAATTTCTATCACAAGTGCAATACCAATCCCTGCAAATACCAATGTCCAAGGCAGATTACCGCCCATAACTCCTTCTACCACCATTTTCATCAAGGTTGCCTGAGGCGCCGGAAGCGCCGGCGTTCCATAACCCCACGCAGCATTCAGAAGATATAAAACACCTCCAATGGCAATAGCGGAAACAAGCGCTCCCACAAGCTCGCCAACCTGCTGCCTAACAGGCGTTGCACCTACAATATAGCCTGTCTTTAAATCCTGGGATGTATCACCTGCCATAGCTGCAATGATACAGATAATGGAACCGATGGTAATAGCAGCTATCATACCGCTTGTCCCAATGCTTCCCGTCTCTCTTAAAATAATCGTTGCGACTAACAGCGTGGCAATTGCCATACCGGAAACCGGATTATTGCTGCTTCCCACAAGCCCTACCATTCTGGAGGATACAGTTGCAAAAAAGAAACCGAATACAATAATGATAATCGCACCCAGAAAGCTAATGGGAATAGCCGGAAAGAGCCACATAAAAATTGCAATTACACCAATGCCCAAAACCACAAATGCCATCGGAAGATCCCTTGCCGTTCTTTCTCCTCCTGCTGCTTTAAAGCTAAAGCCCTTGACGGCATCACGGAAGGTTCTGATAATCAGCGGAAATGACTTAATCAGACTGATCACTCCGCCAGCAAGAACTGCTCCTGCACCGATATACCTAATGTAACTTCCCCAAATTGTTCCTGTTCCCATAGTGCTGATCGGATCGGTTGCAGGATAAATAACCGCATCTCCTCCAAACAGCACAATAAGCGGCATGAGGATAAACCATGCAACCACACCGCCTGCAAGCATATAGGAAGCAATCTTCGGCCCGCAGATAAAGCCTACGCCGGCAAGTGCAGGAAGCACATCCGCACCCACGCCCGCTCCCTTGTAACTCTTAATTTCATAATCAACCTCACTGGGAAACAGCTTTAATCCGTCGGTAATAAACTTATAAGCTGCCGCAATTCCAAGTCCTGCAAACACTGTTCCGGCCTGAGAACCTCCTTCCTCACCTGCCAGAAGCACCTCTGCACAAGCGGTCCCTTCAGGATAAGGAAGCGTTCCATGCTCCTTAACAATAAGTGCAGTACGCAGCGGAACCATAAACAATACGCCCAGCACACCGCCGCATAATGTAATCAATGCAATTTCCAAAAGTGATGGCATCTCCGCACTTCCTTCTTCTGCCCACATAAACAGAACCGGCAGGGTAAAAATTGCTCCCGCTGCCAATGATTCACCGGCAGACCCGATTGTCTGCACCATATTGTTTTCCAAAATAGAATCCCTTCTCAAAATAATGCGAATGATTCCCATGGAAATTACTGCTGCCGGAATGGAAGCCGATACTGTCATACCTACACGCAGACCGAGATATGCATTAGCTCCGCCAAACAGAACAGCAAGGATAACACCTATAACAATAGATGTCACCGTAAACTCCGGTACATTCTTATCAGCCGGAATAAACGGTTTAAATTCTTTTTGTTCGTTCATAATAATTTCCACCTTTCCCTTAAGTAATTTTATTTTACATGATACCCGTATCTGCGTCAAATTATTGCAGTCCAAAAACAGCAAAATCCCCGGGCGGTGGAAGCACCCGGGGATCTGCCATATATAAAACTAAGGGATTAGATAAAAGCAATTTATTCTACGTCCTGCAAAGCTGCAAAGTCTTCTTCGCCTGTACGAACCTTAACAACCTTATCTACGTTGTATACAAAGATCTTTCCATCACCGATATGACCGGTATAAAGAGCTTTCTTAGCTGCTTCAATAACGGACTCAACAGGGATCTTGCTGACCACCACTTCAACCTTAACCTTAGGAAGCAGGGTTGCATCCATTTCAACACCACGATACATTTCGCCGGCGCCCTTCTGAACACCACATCCCATAACCTGTGTAACCGTCATGCCTGTTACGCCAAGATCGTTCATAGCTTTCTTTAAATTCTCATATCTTGCAAGCTTTGCAATCACAACAACCTTATAAATGCCTGTAGCTGCAACAGAAGTCTCAACCACCTTAACCGCTGCTGCCTTCTGCGTCTCAGAAGCCGTCTCGTAATCCTCTGTGCCAAGACTTGTATTTTCATTTACTTCCATGGTCATTGTATTGGCAATATCCATAATGCTAAATCCGGCATATGCTGAAGGAAGGCCATGCTCGCAGGAGTCCAGGCCAACGATCTCTTCCTCCTCACTGACACGAAGTCCTACCGTTGCCTTAATAATCAGGAAAGCAATTGTAATCGTTACTGCTGTCCATGCAGCCACTGATGCAAAACCAAGAAGCTGAATTCCCAGCTGCTTAAAACCACCACCATAGAAAAGACCTACAACACTGTCATTTCCAGGAGCAGAGGTAGTTGCAAAAAGACCTGTTGCAATAGTACCCCAAACACCGTTTAAGCAGTGAACTGCAACTGCACCTACCGGATCATCAATATGAAGCTTGTAATCTAAAAGCCATACACCAAATACTACCAGTACACCGGCTACTGCACCGATGATAATTGCACCTGTCACATCAGTCACATCACAGGGAGCTGTAATTGCAACCAAACCTGCCAGAGATGCATTCAGACACATGGAAACATCGGGCTTACCATATTTTAACCATGTAAAGATCATACATACTACGGTAGCAATCGCAGGAGCAACTGTTGTTGTTACGAAAACAGAACCAAGCTGCTCAACACTGGTACATGCTGCACCGTTAAATCCATACCAGCCAAGCCACAGAATAAATACACCCAGACAGCCGATAGGAAGATTATGTCCGGGAAATGCATTGACCTTAGTAACCTTACCGTCTTTATCTTTTACAAACTTTCCAATACGGGGCCCAAGTAACTTGGCACCGATCAAAGCGGAAATACCGCCTACCATATGAATTGCACAGGAACCGGCAAAATCATGGAACCCAAGCTGTGAAAGCCAGCCGCCGCCCCAGATCCAGTGTGCTTCAATGGGATAAATCAGCGCTGAGATTACTGCTGAATAAATACAGTAGGATAAAAATTTGGTTCTCTCAGCCATAGCACCGGAAACAATTGTTGCGGTAGTAGCACAGAACACTAAGTTAAATACGAAGTTAGACCAGTCAAAGCTTTCATACGCTGTAAAGATATCAAGTCCCGGCTTGCCGATCAGCCCTACCATATCCTCTCCAAGCAGTAAGCTGAAACCAATCAGGATAAACACTACTGTACCAATACAAAAGTCCATCAGGTTTTTCATCAGGATATTACCTGCATTTTTTGCTCTGGTAAAGCCCGTCTCTACCATTGCAAAACCGGCCTGCATCCAGAAAACCAACGCTGCACCGATTAAGAACCAGACTGCAAATACCTGACCGTTTACGGCACTCATAATTTCTTCTGTCATAATTTTTCCTCCTCACATAAAAAGTGGAGCTAAAGCTGCTTTACCGGCAAATAAGCATCTTCGCTCCACAATTTTTGATATTTTATTTTCCTTTAACTTAAGGAAAAAAATAAAGGCACTACGGATATTCCATAGCGCCTTTGCTTTATGTATTGGATAATAGCACCTGCTTTATCGTCTGTCAACTCTTTTTTTATATTTCTTT
>JAUNGK010000036.1:0-467 GCA_030524555.1 Bacillota bacterium
CCTGCAAATACGGTTGCCGCAAGATGATCGGCATCAAATCCAAACACCTGGGTTAAAAGCTCAAAGCTCCACTGACAGCGTTCCTTCTTGAAATAGTCTCCAAGGCTCCAGCTTCCCATCATTTCAAAAAAGGTCACGTGGCTCTTATCGCCTACGGAATCAATATCGTTGGTGCGCACACACCCCTGCACGTTACACAGCCTCGTTCCCAAAGGATGCTTTTTTCCAAGAAGATAGGGCATAAGCGGCTGCATTCCGGCAACATTAAAAAGTACACCCGTGGAGCCATCCGATACCAGAGAAACTGCTCCCACATCCACATGGCCCCGTTCTATATAAAATTGTTTCCAGGTTTTTCTCAGTTCATCTGAAGTGAATTGTTTCATGAATTTCCTCTCCTCATTTTTCATTATCGGCAGTGCCGCTTAAAAAGCCATTTTCTCTGCAAAATAAGCATCCAAATCGGC